>CAMAUG010000017.1 GCA_945861255.1 Candidatus Sulfopaludibacter sp. SbA3 | reverse complement strand
GTGCGCCGATCATGCGAGACGGAAAGGAATGCTCCAACCCGTCTAGTTTAGAACAAACCTCTGCTCCACGCTAATAGAACGCCACGCGAACGTTCGCCCCTGAAAGAAACACAACCCCAAACTAAATTACCCATTGTCGATGGACAAATTGCAGTATAATTAATACGTTGCAAATAATAGTACTTATAGCTCTTATGGGAGCTGCAAGCGTGTGCGCTGAGTCCCGCTTCGGGGTTAGCTCGGGCGGGCTAACCTACCGTTCTTCAGACGGTTCAGCGGAGCTTCGTCTGGCCGGGTATGTCCAATCCGATATGCGGGCGCTTGACGATGCTCTCCCGAATCCGCCGGATTCGCTACTGTTCCGAAGAGTCCGGCCGGAGTTCAGCGGGACGCTATTCCATCACTTTGATTTCCGCGTGACTTCGGACTTCGCGACCAGTTCGCCGCTTCTCTACGATGCCTTCGTCGAGACACGCTTCCCGCGCTTCATCGTCAGGGCCGGAAAGTTCCGCGCGCCGTTCGGGCTGGAGCGTCTGCAACCTGCGACAGACCTGACCTTCATTGAGCGTGGACTACCGTCTGGGCTCGCGCCGAACCGCGATTGGGGCGTTCAAATATCGAATGACCCGGCGAACCACCGCTGGACCGGCGCGATTGGAGTCTTTGAGGGCGCCTCCGACGGGGCCTTGATCAACGCCGGCAACAATCGCGGCGTGGACGTGGCTGCTCGCATTTTCGCGACACCATGGCGGGATCGGCCACCACAAGCTGGTAGATTCAAGCGCGCCTTGAGCGGCCTGGGCATCGGTTTTGGCGTGATGGCAGGCGAACACCACGGCTCCGCACTTGGGTTATACCGGACGTTTGGGCAGGCCACATTTTTTCCCTACGCGGAGCGGGCCTCCCTGGCCGGCGCCCGGGTCCGTTACTCACCACAGGCCTATTACTACGTTGGGCGGTTCGGGTTGCTCATGGAGTACACCCGTTCCACGCAAGCGATGGCGGAGGACGGTGTGGATACACGTGCGTACACACGTGTTACGAACTCCGCATGGCAGGCGGCAGGCTCATGGGTACTCACTGGCGAAGCCAAACGCTATCGGAGGGTGGATCCCAAGCAGCCGCTGTTTCAGCGGCATGGCCGGGGCGCCGTGGAAGCGGTGGCGCGCATCGGTGGGATGCATCTGGACCCCGTAATGCAAGTCCGCGGGCTGGCCAGTCCGGAATCTCCCTCCACGTCCGCCCGCGAATGGGTGGTGGGCGCGAACTGGTATTTGACCCATCAAGTCCGTGTCAGCGCCAACTACGGAAGCACCCGGTTCACAAGCTTGTCTGGCGTAACTCCGCGGCCCACTGAGCACGTCGTGTTGGGAAGAATTCAGGTGGCGTTCTAGATGAACAAGGCCCCGCTTAATCCGGGCCCTGATACGGGAACCGGTTAATTTCCTTTGCGCAGCGCGCCAAGGCTTCGTACAATGTAAGCCCCCAACCGCTCGGCGTATAGGGCGCGGCGTGCTGGTTGGTCTGCTTGTCTGCCTGAGCGAAGAACTGCGCCGCTGGATCGGCCGGCGTGTAATATTCCTTCACCTTGATAGTGAATTCGACTTCACGGTCGCCTTGAACCTTCACTATCGAAAACAGATGCACCCGCGCCAGACGCTGTGATGGATCCGTTTGGGCGAAGCCCCAATCGTTCATTTTCTTAACCTCCGCTGCGCCAACAAATAGAATTTCCCATCTTAAGCCATTGGCGGCGAGCATGGGCGAACACACTAACGAACGCCGGCGGTCACCGAGGCCGCCGCGAAATATCCTGGCAGATTCGGCTTGGTATCGCGCAGGATCTCCAACACGTTTCTGCGGTCTTCAGCGGTAAGCCAGGCAAATTTGGCGCTGGTATCGCGCCCGCTCAACACAGCAAAGACGCGCCTCAGGATACGGTCGCGCGCATCGTCCGGCAATGCGTCAAAGGTGCGTGAATAGATAAGGAAACTCAGCGGATATTTGAACAGACGCTTCTGCAAGTCGAAATCGCGCAGGGAGCGACCCTTGGAATCGCGTGGGCCGCGCCGCGGAAACGTCTGGGAGAACGTTTCACATGGAATAATTGCATCGCCGCACCTCAGCATATGATGCATGTTCCGTGCGGCCCGGCACCGGGAATTACTGGCGCGCTTCACGGGAAATGATCCGGAGATTGAGGCCGGCTTAACGGCCCTATATCGTGATCGGGACAACTGGGCTAAAGCGGACGAGGATCGGATACGGGAGTACGAGCAGGGCACGTAGGAGTGTCTCTCCGCGTCGAGCCTGAAGCCGAACCCACTGGAGATAGTTCACGATTGGCGCAGTGTTTATCATTCCACGTGAGCGTCCAGTCGGCAAACCAACGACGTGACCCGTACTCACATGGCAGGTTACCGTACCAGCCGGTGCCGCCGAAATGGATCGCGGCTCCATTTGGCGTTGATGGTTCCCTATGCTGGGGAACCTTCGTTCCGCATCCGTGTTAACTCCACAGGGGGAACCCCCTGTTGGGACCGACGTTCATAATAGAGCTTACTTGACTGCATCCAATCCCCAGCCCGCCGCACAAGATGCCAGTGGCCTGTTCGGTGACGACCTTGCACTGGCGGCAGCGATCCTGGCGCGCGATCGTAAGGCCACTGCCCGGTTGGTGGAACTGCATTCCGACGCAGTTCACCGCTATGTATGGAAGCGCCTGGCGCCAAGGATCTAAATGGTTGACGATGTTGTCCAGGAAGTATTTCTGGCCGCGTGGCGAGGCTTGGCCCGCTACAGCGGCCATGCGACGCTGCGAAGTTGGTTACTGAGTATTGCCCGCAACAAAGTGGAAGATCACTATAGGAGCACACTGGGCCGGCATCTCGAAATGCTGGAAGCCGGCGAAGACACCATATTACCGGCGCCAGCATTGGACTTGGTGGGCGCAATGGATGCGGAACGCGACGCAGGAAGGGCGGCGGAGATTTTGAACAGGCTTCCGTATGAGTACGCTGCTGTTCTTCGCTGGCGTTATTGGGAGGAGCGTTCCGCAAAGGAGATGGCGGAAGCCAGCGGACGAACAGAAAAAGCGGTGGAACGGTTGTTGGCCCGTGCGCGCAGTAGGTTTAAGTTGCTTTGGGAGGAGACCGAATGATCGACGAAGGCGCTCTGCAAAAACTTCTCCAGGCCGCCGAGGAAAAAGCCGAGGCACCGGCGCGCGTTTCGTCGCGTCTGCAGTCGCGCGTCTTTTCCAGGCTGATTGAGGCTGAACAGGAACAGGGGCCGCTGCGCATATTGTCAGCGAGCCGGGCCGCCGGTCATGAATTGTGCGTATTCGAATCCACGGTTGCACTGCTGCCGTCGGACGATCTGCAAGCGCGTAATCCCTGTGCGGTGTGTCATGCTCGCATCCTCGGCGAACGAGTGGAACGGGCTCCGATCTACTGGCCAGGCTGCGCATACGCCAGGTTTTGCGGGCATTGACGCCTACTTCAAAACGTCTTGGTCACACCAAAGAGATTCTGAAAATTCATCAGTTTCCCCGCAGCCGGAGGGTTCAGGGTTTTTGCAAATGGGTTTGACGACATCACTTCGCTAAAGCTATAGCGGACACCCCAGCCACGGCGCCAGCGAACATCGATTCCGACCGCTACCCGGAGTCCGGCCGTTTGTTCATTCGGCAGACTCAAAAACGCCGGGCCAGCGGACAAGTACGGCCGCAGACGGCTGGCTCGGGGGCGAAAATACAACATCGCCTCAGCGGTAAGGGCACTCTGAACGGCCGTATTTTCGGATTGTGAAAAAGTGCTGCCGGCCAGCTGGCTGACGATGAAGCGATTGCGATTCCATGCGTAGCCCGCCTGCGCGCTCACCCAATCGCTAAAGTGATAGCCCAGGGCTACGTTTATGGCAGGTCCTACTTTCGTGTCATAGTTCGCCGCAGCGTTGGCGCGAACGGCGGAAGCAGATGATAGTGCATCTGTGCCGGCCATCCCGCTGACGAATACTTGTGCCGGGGACGCGCAACAAAACGGAAAAAGGATCGCGAGAACGAAGAATGAAAAATCAGTGCGCAATTATCAAAGTTAACGCAAAACCGGGCGCAGCCGTAGCCGCGCCCGTGCTTTCCCAAGCTTTTACTTCCGATCCTTGTTTTCGTTTTCCTCTTCTTCGCGGTGAATCAACCGCGCTTCGACAATTACACCGGCGCTGCTGCAAGTCCAGTAGACGTTGCCATTGCTGGCCACGGCGATATCGGTCGGTTCCGGATCGCCTGTGTGTATGGTGGTCATCTTATTCGTTTTCAAATCGTACTTTACGACTCGATTCATGCCTCCGTTGGCGCCGGATACGCCAGGATTAGGAACTTCGGTGTAATACAAATTGCGGCCCCTCCTATCAATGGCGATGCCCGTGGGCGCTTTCAAGCCAGTAAGAAGTGGCCGAATCATCCCATCCTTGGCACTTCGCACAAGAATTACGCCGGCCGTACGGCAAGTCCAATAGAGGTCGCCATTCGGCGCTACCGCGACGTCCACCGGCTCCGGCTCTCCCATGTTGATGGTTTGAATGTTCACGCCATCGGAGGAAGCAAAGACTCCATTCGTGCCACCAGGGACTCCTGGATTGGGCACTTCGGTGAAATAGACGACGCCCTTCTTGCTGATCGCGATCCCACTTGGCTTATGAAGGCCGGTCAAGAAAGCGGTCGTAGTGCCATCTTCGTCCTGCTTCAAAATCACGCCGGCAGACTTGCAAACCCAATAAATGGTCCCATCGCGTCCGACGACAATATTGACAGGCTCCGGTTCACCGAAGTGTAGGGATTGAATGGCTCCGTTGTCCAAATCCAATTTCTTTACGGCATTGGTGCCGCCAGCAACTCCCGGATTCGGTACCTCGGTGAAGTAGACAATGTCGTCATCTACCGCAATGCCGGTTGGGCGAGCCAAACCGCTTGCGACCACTTTGAGCTTGTATTCTTGCGCCGCCAGTGCAGAGGCAGAGGCCAGCAGACACACCGCCGCAAGGGCGGATTTGAACCGTCGCATCATAAAATATAGATCTCCTTGACTGTCTTTCGCTGTAGGATGGATTCGAACGTGTGCGACGCGCCGCTTATGGTTGGTCGGGGGTCCAGCGTAATTCCCCCCTCTGATGATCGGCCCGCCAGTCGCTTGCTGCCGTTCCGATGAGGCGTGCACCGGTATTAACGAATAAATCGCTGAGGATGAAAATCCGAGCGAGTGCTCCCAGTAGCTGGGCATACTCGTTCCAACGGCACCGTGTTTAGCAATCCAGTTCCTGCTCCGAAGTCCCTTTCCGTCCAGCTAACGCCCAGAAGCCGGCTTGGCGGAAGCGTGGGCGTCATCTCCTCGAACGCCTGAAGCGCATCACAGTTGAGTGCGTGATGTAAGTTATAGCCCTTATTTGGCATGATCCTCATGTTAAAGTACGATTAACAACGGCGCCCCGGATCGCTAAAGATAGAGTGCGGTCGGGCGCTAGGAAAAGCGAGGAGAGGTAACGATGAAATTGGCGAAAGCGGCGTTGCTGTTCACCCTGGCGTCGGTAGCGGCCTGGGCTCAGGTCAATATGGGCGCGCAGAAGCCCGAAGCAGGTCTGCCCTTCAACATGACCACGGTGAGCACATTTGAACTGCCCTGGCGGCTGGCCTTTCTGCCCGATGGTCGCATGCTGATCACCGAAAAGGTTGGACCCATTTGGCTGGTGTCCCAGCAGGGAAAGAAGATGCCGCTGGGCAATACGCCCGCAGTCTATTGGCAGGGCCAGAACGGCATGCTGGGCGTCTATGTCTCGCCCCGCTACGCCACCGACCAGAGTATTTATCTCACCTATGTCGAACCGGGCGACTATGGCGGAGGCCTGGCACTGGCACGCGCCAAGCTGAATGCCACGGCAACAACGGTCAGACTGGAAAACTACGAGGTGCTGTGGCGCCAGATGCCCAAGGGCAGAGGCGGCCAGGAGGGCGCGCAGATCGCCTTCTCCCCCGACGGCCAGTATCTGTTCCTCTCAGTGGGCGACCGCCAGCGTTTTAGCCCCGCCCAGGACCCAAACCAGCCCGAAGGCAAGATCTTGCGCCTGACGCTTGACGGCAAACCCGCTCCCGGTAATCCTAACTTCGGCAAGACCGGCGCGGCTACCATTCCCCTCATCGATCCGCCGCGTGACACCGAAGCCGCCAAGACCGCGAAGGTAGTCAGCAACTATGCGTTTCCAGCGGAGAACCTGACGCCGGCGGAAACCTGGACCAGCGGCCACCGCACGCCCTACGGCTTGGCGTTTTCGCCCACCGGCGAATTGTGGGAGGTAGAGCATGGCCCGCTCGGCGGCGACGAACTGAACCTGATCGAGCAGGGCAAGAATTATGGCTGGCCGCTCGTTTCCTATGGCCAGAACTATAACGGCGTGCCCATTGCCAATCACGACACACGGCCGGACCTGACGAAGCCCGTGCTTTACTGGGTGCCCGTGATTGCGCCGGGCAATCTGATGTTCTACCGCGGCACCCAGACCTTTCCGCAATGGAACGGCAGCGGCTTCATCGGCGGTATGGGTACGATGACGCTCAACCGCATTATCTTTGATGGCCACGGCGGCGCCAAGACCGCCGAGCGCTGGGATGTGGGCCACCGCATCCGCGATGTGGAACAAGGCCCCGATGGCTCCTTGTGGATGCTGGAAGACGCCAATCCCGGCGCCCTAATCCATGTGACACCCAAGTAATCACGCCCAAGGCGAACCGAATCGCCTGGGAGGCCGCTTGGAAGACGGGTGAGACGTAGGCCGCCACGTCACGTTCGAACCATTTCCGTCCCAGATCGGGCCCGCGGCGGCCCCTCAAAACGTCGCGATCGGGTTGATCGGGAAACCCGTCCCCGTGGGTACCGGCGGAGGCGCCACCGTCAGCAGAAATTCCCAACGCCGCAGCTTCGCGGCCTGCTCCGACACGGCTTCCAGGTCCATCACGTCGATCAGCGGCAGCCCCATGGCTACGATGGCGAGTTGATGCACGGGCCGGGCGATGCCTTGAATGCCGGAAGGCTGCACATCCTGAACGCCATCATTGCCGAGCAGCGCCACGTCCCTCTGCTTAAGCCAAGGCATCGCGGATGCGTGCCAGCCCGCTGCGTTCGTGCCCACGTTCCAGGGTCCCAATTTCGCGCGCCGGGCCCACCGTCCGGTCCTCAGGAACACGGCGTCGCCGCTGCCGATCTTGATCCCCGCGAACTTCTCCCATGCTTCCAAGTCGGACGGGTATATCGCAGTGCCCGGTTCCAGATAAGGCACGTTGCGCAGGCGCGGGATATCCACCACGATGCCGCGCGTGAATACGCCTTCTTTCTGGTTCACAATACTCAAAATGCGGCAGCCATCGTCGCCGATTTTCTCGGACTTCGAATAGCCGTTATAGAGAATGCCGTCCAAGGAATAATGGCACAGCGCGTCCAGATGCGTGATGGTGGAGCCGTGATACCAGATGGTGTATAAATCCATGGCGTGCCCGCCGCTATCGAGCGTCATTTCCTGCTTCAACGGGCGTGGATTGTCCGGCATCTGCTCTTTTTCCAGATTGTGCGCAAGCGAAACGGAGATGCCCTCGCGCACCAGGTGGAGCGCCTGCTTGCGCTTTTCCGGCGTGATCAGGTTAAAGGTTCCCCGTTGATCGTCCTTGCCCCAGCGGCCCCAATTGGACAGATCCTTCATCCATTTGTCGACCTGCGCTTTCGTAGTGGGCGTCTGTGCGCCCAGAGTCGTGCCGAGTATCAACGCCAAGGCGGCGGAAAGTGACAACCAAATGGATGCACGCATCATGAACCTCCCCGATTGTTTTCTCTGCCAGTCTACTCCCATGCCCCGAGCACTGTCAAAACCCGAACGCTTCAAAATGTGCCGCGCCCGCGAATCGCCGGACAGGAGCGCCAGCTTCATCTTCGGCGCAGCCCGTGGGCTATGATGATTACACGGGATGAACGGGCCGAATCTCCTCACTCTTCTGCGGATTTTCTTCGTGCCTCTGCTGGTGGCCGCACTGCTCAGCGAGGCGCCGTGGGCGCAGTTCGTCGTGTCGCGCGAAACCTTCGCGTTGGCCATCTTCCTGACCGCCGCCGCCACGGACTTGCTGGACGGCTATCTGGCCCGGCGCTGGGGCCAGGTCACCACCGTCGGCACGCTGCTTGATCCTATCGCCGACAAGCTTCTAATTTCCGCGGCGCTCATTTCGCTGGTGGACATCCGCCAGGTACAGGCGTGGATGGTGATTGCGATCATCGGACGGGAGTTTGCGGTTTCCGGCCTACGCTCTATTGCAGCGTCGGCAGGCTATACCATTGAAGCCAGCGAACTGGGCAAAACTAAAATGGTGGCGCAAGTGGTGGCCATCGCTTTGGTGATCGCGGGCATCCGCTGGCCTGAGCTGAAACCTGCCGCGGGATTTGCGATGTGGGTGGTGGTTCTGTTCGCGCTAGCCTCCGCCGCCGGTTATTTTCGCAAGTTCTGGCGCGTGGTGGATAGCCACGTGAAGCTGCGGCGCCGCCGCGAGTTGCTAGCCCTGCAGCGCCAGCAGCGCAAGCGCAAGCGCGCCGCCATGGCCGAGTCCGCGAAGGTCGGCACGGGCGTTTAATCTCGCGCGCAGTCAGCGAAGGGCTCACCACGTAAGCGCCGCGATGCGGGGCCGTTGCGCGCGGACCTCGCGTCAAGGCGGGGCATCTAACTCCGCAAAAGATGGTGAGCCAAGAATATAGTGCGCCAAGAATATGCCGCGGGAGGCCCGGCGGGACCCGATGGAACCCTTCGGGGCTGGGGTTGGCGCGATGGGTTGCCGGCTGTAGTCCAATCCAATTCAACTGCCCAACATGCTGCCTGGCCCGGCACCGCCAGCCTGAGCGAGCTCACCACCGCTGACCTTCTTGCCATCCTCGAGCTTGGCCTTCAGTACTTCGATCAGGCCGCCCTGCGCGGTAACTTTGAAACTCTGCGGGGAAACGTCTACAACTTCACCGATCTTGCCGGGCACGTCGGCGAAACGCCGGAAGACGGTCTTGCGGGCGTCGAAGATCTGTAACTTTTTGCCATTCAGCGTGGTCCACGCGCCCGGCGCCGGATTGCATCCACGAATCAGGTTATAGACGTGATCGATGGGCTTGGCCCAGTCGATTCTAGCCTCCGCCGAACGGCACCAACCCTCGTAACTCGCCTGCGATTCATCCTGCGGAGTCTCCGTGTGTTGGCCGGCCAGCACCAGGTCCGCGGCGTCGAGCATCGCCTGGACGCCCATCGGAAACAGACGCTCGAAGTAGACCGTACCCAGCGTATCGTCGGGACCGATGGGAGTCTTCTTTTGCAAAATGACGGCGCCTTCGTCCAGACCGTCAGAGGGACGGAAGATGGTCAGCCCGGTTTCCGTTTCGCCCTTGATGATCGGCCAGTTGATCGAACTCGGGCCGCGGTATTTGGGCAGCAGTGACGGATGATATTGGATGGTGCCATGCTTCGGAATCGAGACGAATTCCTGAGGCGCGAACTGCAACACGAAAGCCATGATGCCGAGATCGGCGCCGGATTCCTGCATCGCTCGCGCTGCTTCCGGATCCCGCAGCGATTTGAATTGATAGACCCGCAGACCCTTTTCCTCAGCCGCCGCCCGCAAAGCATCCGGACGCGCGCCTTCTTTTTCGGGTGCGCAGAACACGGCCGCGATTTCGTCGCCGCGGGCAAGAAACGCGTCCAGCACCGCTTTGCCAAAGTCTTGCTGGCCGATGATTGAGATTCTCATAGCAGCCTAGGGTTACTTCGCCTTGGGCGGCAGCGAAAACGCACCGGCCTGCTTCTTGGCCGCGATGTCGGCATCACTCCAACCGAGCACTTCCTTCAGAATCTCCTCAGTATGCTCGCCCAACGTCGGCGACCGCTCGATCTTGGCGGGCGACGCGGAAAGCTTGATCGGCATGCCGATGTTGTACCACTTGCCGCGTTGAGGATGATCGAGCTCCACGTACATCTCGCGCCCGCGAACATGCTCGTCGTTGGCCAGATCCTCGGTGGACATGATCGGGCCGCACGGCACGTCCAGCTCGTTCAGAATCGCCATGAGCTCCCGCTTGGTGTAATTCGAGCCGAACTGATCGAGCATCCGCCAGATCTCTTGCTGATTCTTGCGGCGGTCGGCTATCTTGGCAAAGCGCGGATCCGTGGCCAGCTCCGGGTGTCCCAGACCCGGACCGATGCGTTTCGCGAGCCCATCCCACACGGCCTCCTGAACCACCACGTACAAATAGTCGTTGGGGCCGCCGGGCTTGCACTTCACTGCGTTGCCGAGCTGGCCGCCGCCGGAATCGTTACCCGCGCGCGGAGTGAAAGTTAGACCTTCGGTAGGTACCGAATACTCGGAAAGCGTCTGACGCGTAAGGCGCTGGTGATCCCGCCATTTGACGCGGCACAGGTTCATCACGCCGTCCATCATGGCCACTTCCACGTACTGCCCTTCACCGGTGCGGTCGCGCTGGCGCAAAGCGGCAAGTAGTCCGATGGCCAGATGCAAACCCGTACCCGAATCGCCGATCTGGGCGCCGGTGACAAAAGGCGGGCCTTCCGGTACCCCGGTTGTGCTCATGGCGCCGCCCATCGCCTGCGCGACGTTTTCATACGCCTTGAAATCGGCATACGGACCGGAAGAGCCGAAGCCCTTGATGGAGCCCATCACGATACGGGGATTGATTTCGTGGATTTTCTCCCACGGGAACCCCAGACGGTCCAGCACGCCCGGGCCGAAGTTTTCCATAACCAGATCGCACTTCATCAGCAGTTCGACGAACACCTTTTGGCCGTCGGGCGACTTCATGTTGACCGTGATCGAACGCTTGTTGCAGTTCAACATGGTGAAATACAAACTATCCGCATTCGGCACGTCGCGCAGTTGGCCGCGCGTGGCGTCGCCGGCCGGCGATTCGAATTTGATCACATCCGCTCCCAGCCAGGCGAGCAATTGCGAGCAGGTTGGCCCCGCCTGCACGTGCGTCATGTCGAGGATGCGGATTCCCTTCAGTGCTTCCATCTAGTCTGTCTCCTTGATCGATCGGGCGCCCGCGACAACGATGCGGCGGACTATGCTTGTACCCGGACTACTTATACATGGTCTGGTTCGACGTCCCCGACGAATAGACGTCGCGGTTGATGACCACGTCCACCAGCGCCGGCTTGCCGGAATCGCGGGCTTTTTCAAGCGCGGGCCGGATGTCCTCGGGCTTGGTCACGCGGATGCCGAAGCCGCCCATGGCTTCCGCCAGCCGGTCGAAGCGTACGTCGCCCACCACGTTGCCGATATCGCCGCGGCCGGGGTACTTGCGCTCCTGGCCAAATCGAATCTGGTTCCACGACGAGTTGTTGCCGATCACGCCCACAAACGGCAGCTTCCGATGCACCATGGTGATGAAATCGAAGCCGGTCAGCGTGAACGAGCAATCGCCGAAAAGCGTCACGACATCGCGATGCGGCTGGGCGAGCTTGGAGGCCATGGCAAAGCCCGTACCGACGCCCAATGTGCCGAGCGGGCCCGGGTCCATCCAGCCACCGGGTTTGTGCGGCCGGACGACGGAACCCGAGAACGTGACGATGTCGCCGCCGTCGCCGATGTAAACCGTGTCTTCCAGCAGAAACTCGTTGATCTCGTGGCACAGGCGCACGGGGTGGATGGGCACCTCATTGGCGGCGATGATCTTATCGTTCTTGTTCTGGCTCTTTAGTTCGTCCTCGCGCAGCATCTGGAGGAACGCATCGTGCTTTCCGGTCTTGTCGCCCGGAGAAGCCTCGCACATGGCGTTCACGATGGTGCGCAGATTCCCCACCAACCCGAAGTCGAAGTCGCGGTTGTTACCTACGTTCTTGTAATCCATGTCCATGATCACGATCTTGGCGTTTGGATTCAGGCGCCGGCCGTAGCCCATGCGGAAATCGAGCGGCGTGCCGGCTAGCAGGATGACGTCGGCGTTATCGAACGCGGCTTTGCGGGACGGCATGAACCCGTGGGAATGGTTGCGCGGCAGCGTGCCCCTGGCCGAGCCATTGACGTAGATCGGCATATTGAAATGCCGAGCGAAACGGTCTATGGCGTCATGCGCGCGGCACGTGCGTGCCTGGGTACCGAACAGCGCCACGGGGCGCTCCGCATTGGCCAGCAAGTCGGCCACTTGCTGCACGATGTTGGGATCGCCCACGAACTCCGCCGGCCCACCGTCGGCGCCGCGTACACGGTAGTTCTTCGGATAGCGCACCTTGGCGGCTTCCACTTTGCCGTCCATGATGTCGTGCGGGATTTCGAGGAACCCGGGCCCCGGCGCGCCGTTGTACATTTCGCGAAACGCGATGCCCATCATTTCCGCCACACGGTCCGTGGTCATCACCAGCGACGCGAACTTGCTGATGGGCATCATCATTTCGGTGTGACGCAATTCCTGCAGCCCGCCCATGCGGTATTGTTTCAGCGCCGAATTGCCGCCGATCAGCAGCATGGGGCTTTCCGCGCGGAACGCGTTCGCCATTCCGGTCACCGCGTCGGTGGTGCCCGGGCCGGCCGTGACCACCGCGCAGCCCAGTCCGGTAATGCGCGCGTAGGCGTCGGCTGCGTGCGCGGCTACCTGTTCGTGGCGCACATCGATAATCTCTATGCCCTCATCGATACATCCGTTATAGATATCGACAATGTGGCCGCCCGAAATGGTGAAGATGTGCTTGATGCCTTCCTGCTTCAGCATCTTGGCGACAATCTGGCCGCTTGAAATCATTTCAGGGGTCGCGGCGGCTTTGGGATCGACAGCGGTGTCAGCGGCGGTTGCCATATAAGTCTCCTGTGTGGACAGTCTCAGACTGCTGAATTAACCATTCTATACGATGGCGTCGCGCTCCGGCGACGATGCCGCTACCGGTAATTCAGGACAGTCCGATGACCCGGCCGGTGGCGGTGTCCAGATCGATATCGTAATAGCCCGGGCGCGTGGACAGACCCGGCATCGTGCTCATGGTTCCCAGCAGCGGGTAGAGGAATCCGGCGCCGACGCTGGCGCGGATATCGCGTACCGGCACGATGAATCCGCTGGGCGCGCCCTTCAGGTTGGGATCATGGCTCAGGCTCAAATGCGTTTTCGCCATGCAAATGGGTAACTTGTCAAAGCCCTGGCGCGTGTACAATTCGATCCTCTTCTCAGCTTCCGGAGAATACTCGACGCCGGAGCCGCCGTACATTTCGCGCACGATGGTTTCGATTTTGTCTTTGATGCTCATTTCGAGCGGATAGAGGAAGCGGAACTTGCCGGGCTTCTCGCAGGCCGCGACCACCGCCGTGGCCAAGTTCACCGCGCCCGCTCCACCTTCCGCCCAATGGTTGCTCATCACGGCGTCTTCGGCGCCGGCCGCGATGGACAGACCCTGCACCAGCTCAATCTCGGCGTTGGTGTCGTCCTTGAAGCGATTGATCGCCACCACCACCGGGATGCCGAAGGCGCGGACGTTTCCAATCAGGCGGAGGAGGTTGCTGCAACCCTTCTCCAGCAGCTCCAGGTTTTCCTGCGTATAGGCGTGGGCCAAGGGTTTCCCGGCCACCACCTTGGGGCCGCCGCCGTGCATTTTCAGGGCCCGGATCGTGGCCACCAGGACCACGCAATCGGGCGCCAAGCCGCTGGTGCGGCACTTGATGTTGCAGAACTTCTCCAGGCCCATGTCCGCGCCGAATCCCGCCTCGGTCAGCACGTACCCATCGGGTCCCACCAGTTTAAGCGCGATCTGATCCGCCACAATGGATGAATTGCCGTGCGCGATATTGGCGAACGGACCGGCGTGAACGAAGGCCGGCGTGCCCTCGAGGGTTTGCATCAAATTGGGCATGATCGTGTCCTTCATCAGGACGGTCAGTGCTCCACTGACTCCCAGGTCGTCGGCCGTAACGGGCACACCGGCGCGGTTGCTGCCGATCACCACGCGGCCCAGCCGTTCCCGCATATCGGCCAGATCGGTGGTCAACGCCAGGATGGCCATCAGCTCACTGGCCACGGCCATGTCGAAGCCGGTGACGCGTGTGATCCCGCCCTCTTCCGGACCCTGCCCGACGGTGATCTGGCGCAGCATGCGGTCATTCGTGTCCACCACGCGCCGCCACGTAATGCTATCCGGATCAATGTCCAGGCGCGCGAACCGGCTCTTCTCCTCCGGCGTCAGCTCACCTGGGTCCGTCTTATCGATTCCCAGCTTCTTCACCCTGCGCAACATCACCGGGGAAAAGCGCCGGCTTCCGTCCTTGCGAACCGGGCAAAGCCGATCGAACAGTACGGCGTCATCCGGAGTTTGTTGCTCGTGAAAGTAGCGGCTATCAATCGCGGCTGCCAAAAGATTATTGGCGGCCGTGATCGCGTGGATGTCGCCCGTCAGATGCAGGTTGAACTCTTCCATCGGGATGATCTGGCTGTAGCCGCCGCCGGCAGCGCCGCCTTTGATGCCGAACGTCGGGCCTTGGCTGGGCTGGCGAACGCAGGTGAAGACCCTCTTGCCCAGGTGCGCCCCCAGGCCCTGGCTAAGCCCGACGGTAGTGGTCGTCTTACCTTCACCCAAAGGAGTGGGCGTGATCGCGGTCACGACGACGTACTTGCCGTTGCGGACGTCCTTGAGCCTCTCTCGAATGGACAGGTGCACTTTGGCTTTGTTCTTGCCGTAGAGTTCCAACTCCTCCGGAAGAATGCCCACTTCCTCGGCGATCTTGTCAATGGGAATCGGTGTCGCCGCCTGGGCGATTTCTATATCACTGGGGACGGAGGCAAGGAGGTTCGTTAGTTTATGGGGCACTGAAAGGTGGTCGCTTTCTGAACAATGGAACTTATAAAGTATAACGGCATTGTCAACTTGGGCGGAAGCGGGCGAAAACGGTTCGATCCTGTGACGGCCACCACTCAAGTCAAGATCTTGATCCACAGGTTCCGGTAGGAAACCTTGACGCTTCCCTGACCCTCAATCTGCAAGCCAATCACTCCCCGTGCTAGCGCCATGCTCGGATCGTCGTCTATGAACACGCTCATCAAGTGGCCATTGACCAGGTGAATCACGGTATTGCCGCGGGCAATAATGTGCATCTGATTCCAGTCGCCGGGCTTGACGAATTCCCGGAGCGCATCCGAATCGCCCACCACGCCCAGCAGCCGCGGCCTCTTGCCTTGTTCCGTCCGCACCACCTGCCCGCGCCATGCTATGATCCCGCGGCCGGTGCCTTGCTCATAGAGCTGGCCGGTGTAGCGATTCGCATAGTCCATATCGGCCTGATATCCCTTCAGATTCCATTTCGCGAACTGGGGATTCGGCGCGGGTCCACCCTGCGGCTGCGCCGTTCTGGCGCTGCGATATTGAATCCCGCTGTTGGTTCCCGTTCCTTCCAGCTTCACTTCGGCTTTCAGTTCGAAGTTCGCCTGCTCTCCGCCTTCCCAGATGATGTAGGTGGTCCCCGCGGGTCTTTCCGGCGTCGATTCGCCCACAATCGCTCCCTGTTCCGCGCGCCAAACGCGATTGCTTCCATCCCATCCTTTCAGCGACACGCCGTCAAACATCGATTGCCATCCCGCGTGATCGCTGAAGTCGATGGGATCGGGCTGCGTGAAGCCGCCGCTCTTCGTGGATCCTCCCGGGACAGGCTGCTGCGCCGCGATCGTACAGATGAGCACGACACCCACCACCGCTAAAACCCACCATGCCCGCTTCGTCATAATGCCTCCCGCTTTCTCTCTATCCCGCGACCTGCTCCCAACTTCCACTCTTCGCCGATTTCAAGACGGCATCGGTCACGTGTTCGGTGGCCATGGCATCCCGGAAAGTGGGCGCCGCCGGCCTTCCTTCGGCCAGCGCCTCCAGGAAATCGGCCACCTGATGGATGAACGTGTGCTCAAATCCGATCTGCAATCCGGGCACCCACCAGCGCTTCATGTAAGGATGATCGCTATCGGTAATGTGGATGCTCCGCCATCCGCGGAGCCGGCCCTCATCGCGATGATCGAACCACTGAATGCGATGCAAGTCGTGCAGATCCCACATGGCCGAGCCGTGCTCGCCGTTGATTTCCAACGTATAGAGCGCCTTGTGCCCCCGCGCGTAGCGCGTTGCCTCAAACATGGCGAGCGACCCGTTCTCAAAGCGAGACAGGAACGCGCTAGCGTCATCGATTCCGACGTGCTCCACTTTACCGGTGAGAGTATGGCGCCGTTCTTTAATGAACGTCTCAGTCATTGCGGTGAGCTCGCGGATGGGTCCGTTCAACCACAGGGCGGTGTCGATGTTATGGGCCAGCAGATCGCCTGTCACACCGCTTCCGGCGACCGCCGAATCCAGGCGCCACAACCCTTCGCCACCTTGCGGAAGTTCGCGTGAGATCGTCCAGTCCTGCAGAAACTTCGCTCGATAGTGGAAAATGCGCCCCAACTTCCCCTCCTCGATCAGGTTCTTGAGGAGGACAATCGCCGGCACGCGCCGGTAGTTGTACCAGACCATGTTCGGCACGTTGGCTGATTCCACCGCGTCCACCATGCGTTTGGACTCCGCGGCATTGCGCCCCAGCGGCTTCTCGCACATCACGATCTTGCCCGCGCCGGCCGCGGCGATAGCGATTTCGGCGTGCGTGTCATTGGGACTGGCGATATCCACCAGATCGATATCTTTACGTTCCACCAGCCTGCGCCAGTCGGTCTCCACCGACGGATAGCCCCAATTATCGGCGAACGCCTGCACGCGCGCCGCGTTCCGGGCGCAGACCGCCGTCAACGCCGGCTGGTACGCTAAATCGAAAAAACGGCCGGCCTGCAGAAACGCATTCGAATGCGTACGGCCCATGAAGCCATAGCCGATCATCCCGACGTTTAGCCTCTTCTTCGCCATAATCTAATCCCACCCGTGCGCGTCGCGGACCGCGATCATCGTGCCCAGGATCTTGCGCCAGGTCTCCGGTTTCATCATGGATTCGTTCGAAAACATGCAGCCGTCCCAGCAGATGTGCTCCACGGCCCGTGTGAGATTGCCGTTTTCGTCCCGCAGCCACATGCCCGCCGCTCGCGGCACGTCCAGTTTTCCGTTAGGATCGTCCGGCATGCAATGCCTTCCGGTGTTGTCATGGGAGCCCGCGCCTTTCACCGTAGCGTCATTCTGGGCCACGTGGAAATCGATCATCCACGGGCGCAGGGCGCGCGTCATCGTCACCAGCGCGTCGTCGAGAACGTCGCGGTTTGACCAGTCGTGGTTCTCGGGAAGAATCCGGTCTTCGGGGGCGTTATAGCCTAGCGTGTATAGCAGCGTGTGGGCCATATCCGCCTGGAATCCGAGTGTTTCCGGCCGGTTCACCATCTCCAGCAGTTCCGCCATCCGCTTCCAGCTATGCATGCCGCCCCAGCAGATTTCGCCTTCCGCGGCCAGCCTTTCGCCGAAGCCCTCGGCGATCGTGCATGCTTCCCGAAACGTCGCGGCAATGCGCCTGCTATTCCCCAGCGGATCGGCGGCCCACTCGGCGGGACTGCACGCCGAATCAATGCGCACCACTCCGTATTTGCGGATGCCCAATTCCCGCAGTTTTCTTCCGATGGCGCACGCTTTGCGCACCTGGGTGAGAAACTTCCCACGCTCCTCCTCCGAACCCATGGCTGAGCCGCCGCCGGTCGGGGGCCACACGGGTGCTACCAGCGAGCCGACAGCCAACCCCCGCCGGCCGATGTTTTCCGCCAAGCGCTCCAATTCGCCATCGCTCGAATCGATGTCCGTGTGCGGCAGGGATAGAAACAAATCCATGCCATCGAACCTGACGCCCTCCACCTCCGCCGCCTGCGTGAGGTCGAGCATGGTGTCGAGATCGATCGGCGGCTCCGAATCCGGTCCCTTACCAACCAACCCGGGCCACATGGCATTATGAATTCTTGGAAAACGATGGGGGCTCATTTTTTTTCGCGCTAGAGGCAGAAGTATTATAGTAGAGCGTTCACAAGGATTTCTAGCGGAAGTCCGATGCAAGGGGTTCAGCGATGCAAATAAAATTCATTGGTGGCTTCGTTCTGGCGGGTTGCGCGGCGCTATGGGGAGCCGATTGGCTTACGCACAGCGGCGATCCGCAGCGCTCGGGCTGGCAAAAGGACGAGACCGCCCTTACCAAAGAGAGCGTGAAAGGCATCCAGCTCCTGTGGAAAATGAAGTTCGATGACAACCGGCAAAAGGCGCTGCACTCGCTGACCGAGCCACTGATCGTCGGGCGCGCCATCACCGACCGCGGATTCAAGGAGATTGCGTTCGTCGCCGGAAGTTCCGATACGCTGTATGCCGTGGATGCCGATCTTGGCAAGCTCCTGTGGAAGCGCCAGTTCGGCTACTCCTCGGAGACTCCGCAGGCACAGAATTCCACGTGGCTATGCCCCGGCGGGCTGACGGCGACGCCGGTGATCCCCGCGCCGGGTGACGCGGCCAGCTTCGCCTCGGCGGGCGGAGGCGCCTTCGCGGTTCGCAGTATCTATACGCTGTCGAGCGACGGGCAGCTTCATCGCCTGAATATTAACAACGGCGAAGAGGTTGCTCCGCCCATCAAATTCCTCCCTCCCAACGGAAAGCCCTATAGCCTGAATCTGGTGAACAACGTGGTCTACGCCACCACCGGTCAACGCTGCGGAGGGAATCCGAATGGAGTCTGGGCGGCCGGCCTGAGCGACAGGAGCGTCGCCTCCTGGCATTCGAATGGCGGCGGAGTGTGGGGCCTGGCCGGCGCGGCGATCGGAACCGACGGAACGGTCTACGCCGAAGTGGCGGACGGGCCGTGGGATCCGGCAAAGGATATTTATTCGGATACCGTGGTCGCGCTGACGCCGAAGGATCTCAAACTGAAGGATTGGTATACGCCCAGCAATCGAGAGTGGATTACCAAGCGGGATCTCGACATGAACGTCACGCCCGTCGTGTTCCCGTACAAGGGGCGGGACCTGCTGGCGACCTCCGGCAAAGAGGGCCGGTTTTTCCTTTTGGATTCGAAGTCGCTGGGAGGCCCGAATCATCGCGCGCCGTTATACCGCACTCCGCTAATTTCTAACGAGGAGATCGATTTCGCCGGCCGGGGCACTTGGGGCAGTCTGGCCACTTACGAAGATGCGAAGGGAACACGCTGGGTGTACGCGCCCGTGTGGGGGCCGCTGCATCCGGATGCGAAGTTTCCTGTCACCAACGGTGATGCGCCGGCTGGAAGCATCGTGGCGTTCAAGGTTGAGGACGTGAACGGCAAGACCGTGCTTACGCCCGCATGGGTATCGCGAAATCTGATCATCCCCGCGCCTCCCGTGGTCACCAACGGCATGGTATTCGCACTCTCCAGCGGCGAGAACGTCCGGCAGGCAAACGAAAACCAGGGCGGCCTGTGGAGCGCACAGCAGCGGGCGCAGAAATCCCAGGGCGCGATTCTCTACGCGCTTGACGCGGAGACGGGCAAGGAGTTGTATTCGAGCGGCAACAGCGTTGCGTCATTCACTCATTTCGCCGGCATGGCTCTGGCAAACGGGCGCATCTATTTCAGCACCTTCGATAACACCCTCTACGCTTTTGGGATTCCTATTGAGCACTAGACCGGTCAAACACGGCTGCTAACGTTCCAGCGGAAACCCGAAGCAGTACAACGTACCGTCGAACGTGCTCACATAGACGCGGTTATTGGCAACCGTCAGTCCCGCGGAATGGGCGAACGAAGCTATCGACGTGCCGCTGGCATACAGTTCCTGGCCGGTGGCGGCGTCCAGAGCATACAATATCGGGGTTCGTCCGCTGGAGAGAGCGAAAACGATTCCATCGGAGATTACCGGAGGTTCAGGCGAGGCCAGATTCCTCGACTGCCAGACCGGCGAGAGCCGCAGGCGGCCGTCAGAGTCATCGACGCGAAAAGCCGCAATGCTTCCATCCGGCGAAGACCTCCGGGGCGCGTAAATCCAGCGCGAGCCCTTGTCGTCCTCCCAGGTGGCCAGCCCGCCGTGAATTCCGGCCACGGGCGAACTCGTGAGTTCCTTCATGCCGGCGCCATCAAAGAGCACGAGGCGTCCGCTGCCATCGGCTGCGGCGACCAGTTCGCGGCCCTTCCAGTCGAACACAGCCGGCGTCATGCCAGGAATTTCAGGACCACGGCCTCCGAGCTCGGCCGCTCCCCGGACGTTCAGGTTTTCCGGCGAAAGGGCGACGATCCGACTGGCCGTCATCGCGTAAACCGTTCCATTCTTTCCGATGGCCACGCTCGCATCCGCTCCGGGTGACGCATAGTGCGCCACCGCTCTCTCCGAAGCGCCGACGTCGATCGCCCATACGCCATCGGGGGCGGAGCCGCATTGGCCCGACGTTGCGGTATAGAGGCGGCTGTCCCACCGGTTGAGCGCATGTGCGTTTGCCTGCGGCGGGAGAAATCTCAGCGGAGGACTCTGGTCGACGCCGTTGGCAAGGTTGAGCGCGCGCAGAGTGCCGTCACCTGCGAGCATATGGACGATGTACCGCGGGAAACTGCGGCCTGGTACGCCCGCGATGGTTTGAATCACGGGCACCGCCGTAACCCCTCCTGGACAGTTTGAGCCGGAGGCAGCGCCTGCCGCATCCGGGAGGTCTCGCTGCCAAAACAGTTTTCCCAGATCCGCATCGATAGCAAAGATCTTGCCGGAGCTGCCGGCCACCACCGCAAGCTCCTTGAACCCCCGGTCCGTAACAATCTGCTGAACGATCAGCGGCGCGAAGATGGAATTCATTCCGCGCGGCTGGTTCTCGAGTTTGAGCTTCCAGAGAAGCTGCATTCGACGGACAGTCTCTTTATTAAGAGGAATACCGATGGCGGATTTGTCGTCATCATCGTCATCGCCAGGGGCGGCCGCCGCCGGAGCCTCCGGTTTTTGCCACGCCGTGCGCTGCGGATTTCCGGAAACAGTGAGCCAGTCGGCCGCCCACATACCGGGTGTAATGAGGACAATCGCGCTGGGGATGATAACAAGAATGCGCAGGTTTTTCATGAGTTACGCGATTGCCAATTACTCTCTCATGCCGCATCTGGGAAGGCAAGTGGACCGGAGGCCGGGGCCACCCCTTCTGTTCGGCTACACTAAACTAAATCAAGCACATGCCGCTTTCCGCCGGCGACAAACTCGGTCACTACGAAGTCCTCTCCCTTCTGGGTAAGGGCGGTATGGGTGAGGTGTACCGCGCGCGCGACACGCAGTTGAAGCGGGACGTTGCGTTGAAGGTGCTGCCTCCTGCCTTCTCTTCGGACCCGGATCGTCTGGCGCGATTCCAGCGTGAGGCGGAACTGCTGGCGTCGCTGGATCATCCCAACATCGGGCACATCTACGGCATCGTGCAAGCGGACCACAACTGGGCTTTGGTGCTGGCGTTGATCGAAGGCCCCACGTTGGAGGATCGGATCAAGCGAGGCGCGATTCCGGCGGACGAGGCCATCGCCTACGCCAAGCAGATCGTGGATGCGATGGAGTACGCGCACGAGCACGGCGTGATTCATCGGGATCTGAAACCCGCCAACATCAAGATCACGCCCGACGGCGCGGTGAAGGTACTGGATTTCGGACTGGCGAAGGCGCTCGACCAGCGTGTGGCGAAATCGTTAGATCCGGAAAATTCACCCACGCTGACCATGGGAGCGACGCAGGCGGGCATGATTATGGGGACGGCGGCGTACATGTCGCCGGAGCAGGCGGTGGGGAAGGCGGCGGACCGGCGCGCGGATATTTTCTCGTTTGGCGTGGTGCTGTTTGAGATGCTCACCGGCAAACGGGCGTTCCGAGGGGAATCGGTGGGAGACACGCTGGCGGCGGTGGTGAAGGATGCACCGGACTGGTCGGCGTTGCCTGCGGGGACGCTGACGCATCTGCGGAAGTTGCTGGAGCGGATGCTGGTGAAGGATCGCAAGCAGAGGCTACAGGCGATTGGGGAGGCGCGGATTGCGCTGGAGAACCCGGCCGCGCTCGATCCTGGTAGCTCCGGCCTGAAGGTAGGAGAGACCGCTCCCTCACGGTCGCGGCTCGGTAGGTTGGGCTGGATCGCGGCGGGAGTGCTGGCGGTTGTCGCCGTGGGACTCGGGATTGTCGCATACAGCGCCACGCGGCCCGCGCCGTCGCGCCCGCTGATGCGCCTGAACGTCGAGATCGCGCCCGACACGCCGCTGGCAAGGGTCGATGCCGGCGCCGGCGTCGGTGGAAACATGTTGGCTCTTTCCCCCGACGGCACGCGCCTGGCACTCAAGCTACGGGGCGCGGACGGCAAGGTGCGCCTCCACACCCGCCTGCTGAATCAGAGCCAGGTCACGCCGCTGGCGGGTACCGAGAACGCTCATGGCCCGTTCTTCTCTCCGGCGGGGGATTGGATCGGGTTCTTCGCCGAGGGCAAGCTCAAGAAGATTGCGGCGGAAGGGGGCGCAGCGGTTACGCTGTGCGACGCGCCCGCAGGTTTTGGTGGAAGCTGGGGCGACGATGGCAACATCATCGCCGCGCTGAATGGTGCCGGCGTCCTCTCGCGGGTCCCTTCCGGCGGCGGGATGCCCGTGCCGGTGACGAAGCTGAACCCTGACGAAAGGACCCACCGTTGGCCGCAGGTACTGCCGGGGAGCCAGGCGGTCCTGTTTACCGCGGCCGCCCAGACAGGCGCAGGTTACGACGACGCGAACATCGAGGTGATCTCGCTCAAGACCGGCGAGCGGAAGACGATTCAGCGCGGGGGCTTTTCCGCCCGCTATCTCGCCGATGCAACCGGCTCCAACGGGACCGGCCACCTCATTTACCTGCACCAGACCACGCTTTTCGCCGTGCCCTTTCACGGCGGCCGCCTGGCTTCCACCGGCGCCCCAGCACCCATTCTGGAGGATGTC
>CAMAUG010000016.1 GCA_945861255.1 Candidatus Sulfopaludibacter sp. SbA3 | reverse complement strand
GGAATACGTCGACCGGGGCCAGCAGTACTACGAAGACAAGTACCGCCAACAGCAGATATCATTGCTCAACAAAAAAGCAGCACACCTGGGATTCGCTCTTGTTCCAGCCTCCCATCCCCAGGTCACCGCGTGAGTAGTTTCTGGAGAGAGCACGCTTGGCAATCAACGGCAACGCCTACGAGAAAAGACGGCCACCATCCAATTATCTACATGCAGTGCGGACCGGCAAGGTACACCATGGCAGTGCGGGCGATGACGGATTCAACGCCGTTCGACCATGTGGTCATTCCCCGCACAACCGAGTTCAGCATGACATGCGCCGGCGTGCCAACAATTCAGGACATCTTTGCCGCTATGACCACGGACGAGGCACGGAATCGCGTGATCGCAGATGACGTCGTTCGTGCTGTGCAGCAAGGCCGGTCGCCGTTGCTCTTGACCGGGCGAACCGAGCACATCACTCAGCTTGAGACCGCGCTCTCTGGGCGCGTTCCCAACACGATCGTACTCAAAGGCGGCATGGGGCGCAAACAACGCCGCGAAGTGAACGAACGACTCGCCGCGATTCCTGAATCGGCGCCGCGGTTGATTCTCGCCACCGGAAGCTATATCGGCGAAGGTTTCGACGACGCCCGCCTAGACACGCTGTTCCTGGCCATGCCGATCTCCTGGAAAGGAACACTTCAGCAGTATGTCGGGCGCTTGCACCGACTCCACGACAGCAAGAAGGTTGTTGAAGTCTACGACTATGTCGATGCCGACGTTCTGATGTTGGCCCGGATGTATGGCCGTCGATTGAAGGGATATGCCGACATGGGCTACAAGATCCTGTCCGACGCGCAACAACGACTTGACCTTGGGATCTTAACGGGCAACGGCTCAAACGCAAAAGAGGACGACCTAGGTGCTGGGCCCAAGGTCAGGTGAAGTCGAGTTGGCAATTTAGTTCCAATGTGGAATGATTCTGACATTGGCTGACCTCTTGCCAATCAAAGCCTCCGGCACATTCCGGCAGTACCAAGAGCAAGAAACTGATCGGAAAACTTCTAGGGCGTGCCAATCAGTGGCCAAACCCAAACTCCCGCGTAAGAATCACTTACCAGATGCCGCCGGTTGGATCTCAGGAAACCGAGTGTGCGCCCAGTGTGCGAACTGAACCAAACTCGCACACACTCCGCACAAGAAGCGGAAGGGTATTGTTCGCGATACTTAGCCGTGACTACACAATCGCCTTGGCGTCTCCACACTCCGCCAGGAACAGTTAGGGGAATGGGATTGCCGCGTGGTCCGTCAGACATCCATAGCCGTGGCGTCGATTAGGATCTCGATCAATCGGCTGGCGCCGATTACGGTAGTATTTTTCCAGCGTTCAGGGAAATGACGCTTGTTTCCAGTAATGAGGTAGTCCGCGTCCGAGGTCTCCGCGCATTCGATGAAGCGGTTATCGGTTTCGTCGGGCGAAATTTCCAGCCGTTTACTGGGTTTTACCACGATCGCCACGTGACGGATCCGCGCGAGGGCACTCCGGATCGTCTCAGGGCGAATCCGCTTGAATTTGGTGCGTCCCGGAACCTGTTCGTATTCGCGCAGGATGGGAGCGGTGACGTACATTTCCACTTTCTTGGCAACTGCCAGATCGAGCGCGTAAGCTTCGGCGCCTCCGCGAGCAAGAAGGGCCGACACGATCACATTGGTGTCGAATACGGTGCGGATCATCATCTGCCCCACGAGTGGACCAACCCGCGTGCGCCTACCCGCGCGGCGTATTCATCCGCGCAGTGCTCGCTTCGCCGCGGGTTTCGCTTCGCGCCGGTGGGCTGCGATCTCCGCGTCGATCTCCTCCATCGTTAGCCTGTCGAGACCCGCGCGTTTGGCTTCATCCCGGATGATTTTGAGCGCCCGATCCTCCGGGGCGACGGTCCTCAGATAATCGTCCACGCTCATGATGATGACAGCCGGCTCCCTCCGGCGGTTAACCAAGAATCGCTCGTGCCGCTCCATGGCGCGGCTCATGATCTGGCCAAACTGAGTACGCGCGGTGCCGCCGAGCGCATTACGTCAAGTTCAGGGCCTGGAACATCGCAATGCGCTGCTCGCGCAGCGGATCGTTCACCACCTTGCTTGCGTTATTGATGACCATGGTCGCACGTTCCTTCGCGTTGAACGCCGGCCAGCGCGGGAGCTTCGGCGTATTCGGATTGCCGGTGCGCGCGAAGGCGATCCAGGCGTCGCTCACTCTATCGGCCAGCGCCATCGCGTCCGCGCCGCCCCCTGTGAGCCGCGCCGAAATTTTCACGTTGTCGAAGACGAATGGGATCTCCATCGTGTGCGGCGACTTCAATTTCCCGCCCATCACCGGCGTTTCCCAGGTGAAGTAGTAGAGATAGACGGGTCCCTTGCCCAACGCCGCGCGGCGCTCGGCGATCTTCATGGTGGGCGCCGTGTAACGGTGGTCGCTTGCGATCAGGAAGAAAAGATCCGATGGCGGCGCACTCGGGTTCGCCTTGCGATAGACATCGATGATATGCGCCGTCTGGCTGCCCACGATCGCCTGCACGCGCGTGCGCAGGCCGTTGTCGTCCAGCGAAAACGCCGCTGCATCGTTCAGATAGCTGGTGGTCAGCTCAGTGCGCGTGGAGCCGATCAACACGGGCACATCGGGCGAAACGTTGGACGCCACCGGGTGGAATGGATGCTGTGCGACCATCTTCCCGTCCATGGTGGGTGAGAAACCCGCGGTCATTTGATCCACGCCGGTGGCATCCTTGAGCACGGCAAAGTACGCGGACATGATCTTTTCCACGGGCACCTTCTGAATTTCCCGCGCCTGGTTCTTCGCGATGCCCAATTTCGCCAGCAGCTGTTCGCCTACACGCATCGCCGTCGCCCGCTCCACCAACTGCATGGTCGCGCCGCTCTCAATGGCCGCGCGATGGAACAGGCCTTTGGCGGAGGGCATGGCCAGCAGCGTTTCCACCTTGCGCCCGCCGCCGGATTGGCCGAAGATCATGACGGTGTTGGGGTCGCCGCCGAAGTTGGCGATGTTCGCGCGTACCCACTTGAGCGCCTGCACGATGTCGAGCATGCCGGCGTCGCCGGAGGCCGTGAACTCCGTCGCGAACTCGCTCAAATTCGCGAAGCCCAGCACGTTCAGGCGATGATTGATGGTCACCACCACCACGTCCCCGCGGCGCACCAGATTGGCGCCGTCGTTGTCGGGTGATGACCCCGAGCCGGTGGCGAACCCTCCGCCGTGGCACCAGAACATCACCGGACGCTTGCCGGAGGCGCCCACCGCGGGCGTCCACACATTGAGCACCAGGCAGTCTTCGCCTTCCGGAGGCAGATTCTCACCGGAAATGCTCAGCACGCCGGGCCGCGCCGGGGCGTCGGGATTCCGCTGCGGAGCGCTGTGGCCATATTCGAGCGCATCGCGCACGCCCGTCCACTTGGCCGGATCGGCCGGCGCCATGAAGCGGTTCGCGCCCGCCGTGCTCGCGCCGTAAGGGATGCCCTTGAAAACTTTGATGCCGTTGTTGTCGGCGCCGCGGATCTTGCCAAAAGTGGTTTCAGCGGTAACGAATTTGGCGGCTTGCGCCTGAGCGCTTTCAAGCAGCACTCCGCCTGAAACCGCGAGCGCCGATGCGTGTTTTAAGAAATCGCGGCGGCCCAGGGCGCGAAGCTCGTCGTGTGTCATGGAGAACTCCTTCGACGCGATTCTAGCACCACCGGCGGTCCGGCATCGGTCCAGCCTACAATTCAAACATGATCCACGAGGTCCTTCCCGTCGGCATGCTCCAATGCAATTGCTCGATTTTCGGCGACGAGCAAACGCACGAGGCCATCGTCATCGATCCCGGCGATGAAATCGAGCGGATTCTAGTCATCCTGCGGCGGCATTCACTGACGGTCAAGGCCATCGTCATCACGCACGCCCACATCGATCATATTGGCGGAGCAGCCAAGCTCAAGGCCGCCACGGGCGCGCCGGTGATCATGAATGCCAACGATCGGGAACTGTACGATCAACTCGATTGGCAGGCCTCCTGGCTGGGTATTGCGCCTCCGGAGCGGACCCCCATCGACGCGCCCGCCAATGAGGGGGATGTGCTCACGCTGGGTTCAGCGCCGAACCGCTTTGAAATCCTCCACACGCCGGGGCATACGCAGGGCAGCATCTCGCTGTGGATCCCGTCTGAAAACAAGCTGATCGCGGGCGATACGCTCTTCCGCGACAGCATCGGGCGCACGGACCTTCCGGGAGGTAATCCTCGCCAGATCTTGCAGTCGATTGAGGATAAGCTGCTGCGTCTGCCGGAGGATGCGATTGTGGTGCCGGGCCATGGGCCGAATACCACCATCGGGCGGGAGAAAGAGCGCAACCCGTTCCTGCAAGGGCTGTAAGTAACTAGGACAACCAGGACACCATGGCCACGCCAACGCCTTTGTGCGCGCCCACCACTCCCAGCTCGCCGCGCACCCTGCTGAGCGCACCGGCGGCACGGTTGGCGGCGCCCGCTTGGAGATTCCACACCGGGGCGCTCACCTGGTCCCCAACGTAGATGGCGGGGCAGAAAATACCGTCGCTTGAGCGCAACCCGAACCCCAACCGCTCGGTCAACGAGGATTCTTCATTGCGAAGAAACACCACGTCTGCATCGCATTCCCGAAGCATGCTGGCCAGCGCGGAGCGTCCTTGACCGCTTGAGACGTGCACGTGTGGACGCCTCGGGGCGTTGGCGCACAGGCGCAGAATCTCTTTGGCGGCGCCGTCCGGGTAGAGCGCCCTGTCCCGGCGCGTGCCGAGGATGAGCGAGCCTTCGTGGATCTCCGGCAACGCGCGCAGTAAGTGCAGCTTGGCGTTTAGTTTGTTCGTATATTCCATGGCAAACGCCAGGTGGCCGGTCTGCAAGGAATCGAAGTCGAGCCAGCAAGCTACATTTCGCACCGGCTGCGTCAGCCTTTGCGACTCGACCCGTCGACCGAACGTCCAGACGGGCACGCCGCATTCCTTGACGAGGCGGGAGCGCAAGGAGCGGCGGCCGATACGCGAAAATCCGCTGCTGGCTGATGCCGGGGCTAAGATCAGGTTCACGGGCCACGCGTCGAGATGGCACCGGACGGCCTTGATCAGTGGTCCGGGCACAGCGATGCGGTGACACGCGGCATGCCCGCCGGCTTCGGGGAAGAAGCTGTTGAGTTGCTCGTCGGCGTAGGCTTGGCTGACGCGCCCGGGATCGTAGACGTGCATCATGGTCAGGCGGACCTTCAGCGCGCCGGCAATCTGGACGATGGCCGGGATGCCGCGGAAACAGGCATCCGAGAAGTTGGTAAGAAAGAGTATGTCAAGCGAGTGAGACGTGAACATGCGTTCCGTTCCGATCAACTGGCGGTCAAGCTGGGCACATGTTCGCGGAGCCGTTCCAAGATGCCCTCCACCAACCCCAAATGCCCGGCGTGTTTCACCGCCAGGACGGGACACACCGCGAGCTGCATCAGATGCTCCGTCACGCTGCCGAGCAGAATCAGGGCGGAACGGGAGCGGCCTCTCGTACCGACTACCACTAGAGACGCTTTTTCACGCACCGCCACCTGCGCGATGGTGGACGCAATGTCGGCCCCTTCAATGTGATGAGCGGGCGAGATTCCCGTGTGGTCTACGGCCACGACGGAACGGTTCAGAGGCTCCACCATGCACCTGCCCGCTGCACTGCGCCCCGTGGCCTTTTCGAGGAACTCCGCCAGCCGTTGCTCCATGCGTCCGTTATCGTCTTTCCAATCCAGCCAAGCGTCGTCCGCACTCTCCACGGTCACGGCTTTCCAATCTCCGTGGGCCTTCTCCGCCAGCATGACGGCGCACCGCGCGGCCTCCGCGGAAGAGTCCGAAAAATCCACTGGAACCAGCACGTTGTCAAAGGTCAAAGTGGAGTGGTCGGGGACCATCAGCACCGAACAGGGCGCCAACATGGCCGCCCGGCTGGCCAGTACGTGCGTGCGTCCGCCCATAACCAGGATGTCTGCCCGCGTATCAAGGGCGTGGTGCAGCAAGTTGTCCAATACATCTTTGGGCCGGGTGGCGTCCAGATGGAATGGCTCTATGTCCACGCATTTGTCCAGTCCCTGAAGACTCCGGGCGGCGTCCAGCACCGCACGGGGTTCGTTCCCGGTAGCGGCTAGGATTCTCTTGAAGACAGTATTGGTTTCCATAATTCGGCTCCCTTTAGGCAGCCACGAGCTCTTCTACCTTCGGTTCCGCGCTGGCGGTGGTGCCGATGGGGGTACCTGGCGCTTCGAAGAACCGCCGCAGGACGAGGTAGATCACCAGCGCCGACAACACCCCGGTGAGGAAGTCCGTCAGCGGAACCATAACGGCGGTATAGACCATCAGGCAAGCGTGAAAACGGTTGCCCGCGAATACCTTCCGCATCTCACTGACTTTGATCATGTTGCTGGCCACCCACAGCATCACTCCGCCAATGCACGCCAAGGGCACCAGTTCCAGCCATTGGGTCGCGAAGAGTACCAAGCCGAGCTTGAACACGGCCTTGAAGTAACCCGCCAGCGGCGTCACCGCGCCCGCTTTGATGCTGGTGGCCGTACGGGCCAGCGCTCCAGTACATGGAAAACCGTTGATCATCGGAACGATGATTTGCACCAATCCCTGGCCCCAGAACTCCCTGTCCGGGTTGAACAGAGTCTTCCGATTCCCCGCCAGTTTGTCGGCCATAGTGGAACAGAGCAGGCTTTCCACGCCGGATATGAAAACGATTCCCACCACGAAGTAGGCAAGATCCAACAGCATGCCCGGGCTCATGGCCGGCAGCGAGGGAGGGGTGAACACGAAGAAATTCGTGGGAATCTCGCCGTACCTTTCCCGAATGTGCGTCAGCCCGTGTTCGGACCAGACCGTCGCCGCCAGCGCCGTACCCACGCCTATCGTCATCAGCAGCGCCGGTATGAAGATCGAAATCCTGAGCAAGAGCTTGGTCCCGACCAGCACGAGCAGTCCAAGGAACAACGCGTAGGGACTCAACTCGCCCAAGCGGGAAAGGATGTCCTTGAGCTTCCACAACAGATTCGTTTCCGTACCGGCCTTCATGCCAAAGACATCGTAAAGATAGGTGGCTGCGATCGTGATTCCGATCCCCACTGTGAATCCCACTATGATGGAGTTCGGCACCACCCGGCCAACCTTCCCAAGCCCCGCCAGACCCATCGCGCAGAGAACAACTCCCGCGATGAGGGACGCTAAGACCAGAAACCCGTGATCGTACTTGCTCATGGCCAGGGCGATGATCGGGATGAAGGCGGCGGTCGGTCCGTACACCTGGTATTTCGATCCGCCAAAGGTGCGGCCCACCACGCAGGCGAGCGCACCGGCGATAAGGCCCTGCTCCGGCCGCAGCCCGCTGGCCATCGCGAAGCCCATGGCCATGGGAATCGCGGTCAGCGCAGTCACCAGTCCGGCGCTGAGATCCCGGTAGATGACAGTACTCCAGTTGTCCTTGGTGATATCTTCATACCGGCTGTCCCAGAATGTGAAGAATGATTTCAGTCGTTGCAGCATTGGACCCTCTCAAGTAACCGGCCGTGACGCGGACGATGCGCGGTCCAGCCGGACAATCGCGACGTCCCAGCCTACGGGTAATTCGCTGCAAGTTCTAGATATCAGAGGAGTATCTTACGGGTACGGCGGAGCCGCGCTGGTGACGATCTTTTGGCGGGCCGAAAGATACTTGGTGCGCCCTGAGCCGGTCATTGGGGAATCGTAGGATACTGACTGAAGGATGTCCGATACCCCGCCACGACGGTATCCAAACAAGTGATCGCCCAATTCCTGGAATCGTTAGGCGCCTCTCGCAGAGCCAGCCGCGTGCAGGTGCTGCTGCTGGCCGTCGCACTGCTGAGCGTGGTGATGGCGCTGGAGTGGTTCCAAAACCTGGAGCACTCGCTGGAACTTTTCTATGTGTTGCCGGTGGTGGTGGCAGCGACCGTATTGAACCGGTGGCAGACGCTGCTGGCGGGCGTACTTTGCGCATGTGCTCGCAGCATGTTCGTGCTGGGCCTGACGCCGGTTGGGTTCTCGTTGGATTTCTTGATGGCATTGCTGGCCTATAGCGGCGCCGGTCTGCTGGTGAGCGCAACCAGCCACCATAGGCGAGCGATCCTGGCGGCGTACGCGCGGCTCAAAATGGAAGAAGACCTCCGGAGACAGGCCCAGGATCAACTGCGCATGCTGGTGGAGTCGAGCCCGGCCGCCATCATGACGTTGAATCACCGGGCCGAGGTGCTCGCGGCAAATCGCGCGGCGCACGAAATGCTGGGGTTCAAGGAACCGGGATCGCTGATCGGTTTGTGCGTGGCGGATTACGTGCCGGTGTTCTCCGGAGCGCTGCGGGTCAGCCAAGGGGGAGGACCCATGCACGTTTCCTCGGCCAGTTGGGCCAAGCGCGCCAATGGGAGCCATTTCCCGGTGGCGGTGTGGTTTTCAACATATCAGGAAGGGGGACAGCGGCGGCTGGCGGGTATTCTTGTGGATACCTCCGAGGAGGTGCGGGAGAGAGAGCACGAAACACTCCGCGACCTGACCAATTCCAACCGCCTGTTGGCCGGGGCGATGGCGCACGAAATTCGCAATCTGTGTTCGGCGGTCCGCGTGGTGACGTCGAATCTGCGGAGGCGTCCGGAGGTGACGGGCGACCCGGACTTCGGGGCGCTCAATACGCTGGTGGAAAGCCTGATACGCATCGCTGCGTTCGATCTGACCAACGACAAGGACCCGATCACGTCGCGGGTGGACGTAACCGCGGTACTGGAGGAGCTGCATGTGGTCATCGAACAGGACTGGGCCGAGATTGGCGGTGTCATTCATTGGGAAGTGGGCGGCGTGCTGCCTTACGTTCACGCCGACGAGCACGCTTTGCTGCGGGTATTCCTGAACCTGTCGCAGAACTCGCTGCGCGCCGTGCAAAAAGGTGGGGAAGCACGGCTGGAGATTCGCGTCCTGGCGGAGAATGGGCGGATAACCATCCGTTTCGAGGATGCGGGTCCGGGCATCGACGATCCGTCGACGCTGTTCCAGCCGTTTCGCGAGAACGCCGACGGGTCCGGGCTCGGACTGTATGTTTCGCGGGCCATGGTGCGCGGGTTCGGAGGCGAGTTGACGTACGTGCCTACCCTGCACGGCTGCCGCTTCGACGTGGTGCTGCCTACCTATCAAATGGAGGGCAAATAGGTCCGTGCCGAAGCGCATTCGCATTTTTGTGGTTGACGACCATGCGCTGTTCCGGGAAGGGCTGCTGCGGCTGCTCGATGCGGACCAAACGCTGGAGGTGGTCGGCAGCGCCGATTCGGCGGCGTCGGCGTTGGACCAACTGGAGCGAATCGCGACCGACGTGTTGATTCTCGACTACGACCTGGGTGCGGAAACGGCTCTCAGCGTGGCCCACGGCCTGCGGAAGCTCAACTTTCAGGGACGCAGCTTGGTGGTCACCGCGGGCCTGCCCGATCGGGACGCGCTGGAGTTGATCCGGCTGGGAGTGTGCGGCATCTTCCACAAGAAACACTCGCCCGAGGATCTGCACCGCGGCATCCATGCGGTAGCATCGGGCAAGATTCTGATCGACCAGCGCTACTTGCAGAATTTGGTAGGCTCGGCGGCAATCCTGCGCGACGCACCGGTATCCTTGACGGAGCGCGACCGGAGGGTGCTGCGGTTGTTGCTGGAAGGGAACTCGAACAAGGAAATTGCCGCCAATCTGAATCTATCGGAGAGCGCGGCGAAGGCGGCGCTGCAGCAGTTGTTCGCCAAGACCGGTGTGCGGACGCGCAGTCAACTGGTGCGGGTCGCACTGGAGGAGCTGCGGGACGAAATTTAGTAGAGCACCAGCTCCGCCGGTTCGCGCGGGCCGCCGGTCACTGTCGGGAGGGTGGCCGTGTTGCGGGACGCCACAAGAATCCCCCCCGTCATGTGCGGGCGCCCAAGGTCGCTAGTCTACGCCGGCGGCGCACCTTCCGCGCGCTTCCTTTGCAATTCTCCGATCACACTGGCGATCAATTCTTTGGCGCCCGTCAGGCATTGTTGGATCATCTGGATATCCATCGCCGGTTTGCCGGGCTGGCGCACGCTTTGGCAGTAGACGCCGTGCTGGCCGGTGAGCACCAGCGCGTCGGTGAGCAGGTCCAGCGTCACGGCCAGGCGTCCCCGTTCTAGGCCCATCCGGAATTCATGCTCTTCGAGAGCTTCCTTGCGATCATCATAGACAGACATCCCTCAACGATACCGGAATGGGAGCGGCAATCAGGCGTCCCGGCGAACTTCCTTGGAGAGAACAGGGAGGTGAACGGTACTAGTGTGTATGGCGTACGGCTCGAAACCAGCGGTGACGGCATGGATACGCGCGAGGAAGAAACTCCGCGAGATAGCCGCGTCCGATTTGACGCCAGCGCACAAATTTCTATACGCAGCGCATTTGGCCGTTGATTTGTGGAGGCGCGCGGAACCCACGGAACTGAGCGGAACGCGCCGCTACCGGCTGCGCGGAGGCGGTTCGATTGAATTGCGCGGAGGTACCACGGACCGGAAAGTTTTCGAGGAAATATTTCTGAGCCGGATATACGCTCCTTTCGCGGCACTCAGCCAGTCTGACGGCGCCGCGCCGCTGGTTCTGGTCGACTTGGGTGCCAACATAGGGTTGAGCGCCATTTACCTTTCGCGCGCGCTCCAGCCGGATTGGATTGTGGCCGTGGAACCTGACCTGGCCAATTACGCGATGCTTGTCCGGAATCTGCGCCAGGCGCGGATTGCAGAAAAGTCATCGGCCGTCTATGCGTTTGCCGGGGCGGAGCGCGGGCACGCCAGGTTGGAAGATCCCGGAAATGGAGCCTGGGGGATGAGAATGGGGGCGCAGGCGCCCGCCGGTATTCCGGTTCTGCCCGTGGCGGAAATCGTCGCGCTTGCCGCCGTGCCCTCCGCCCAGACGCCGCGCGTGATCCTGAAGTGCGACATCGAAGGCGCCGAACGGCAACTGTTCGAGCAGATTCGCGATTGGGATCGCACGACGAGCTTCGTCATGCTGGAATTGCATACGGAGTTCTTCGCGGAGGAGGAATTCCGGACCTGTATCGAATCGTCCGGTTACCACTGGAAGCTGCATGGAACCATTTCACAAGACAGCGTGCTGGCCGTCATTGGACTGGAGCGGCTGGCGCGAAAAACGGCCACTAGCGGTGCGGCGTGCGGCTGACGGCTTGACGTTGGATCCGCGCGCGCGAGAGGAGATTCCGCCGTGAATTCGACGGAGCTGTAGATCATTCGGTAGGGTGCGGGTAGGAACCCAACGCGCCGGCCAATTGCAGTCGACTCGGCTCAGTCCGTATCGATGGAGACGACTCGCACTCGCTTCGTTCGGTGGATCGATTTCTCCGGCTTCTCCGAGGTGACGAGTTCGTCACAGCCGGCTACTGCCGCCAGAACGACATGAACGGCATCGAGGGAGCCGAGTCCCGACTGGCACGCTTCCTCGAACGCCGCATCCAAACTGGTCTTGTCAAAAGGGAACCACTTCGTCGCAGATGCGAAGAACTCTTCGTAGAACCGGATTTCAGGCTCGCGCTTGAAGAACGTCGGCTTAGGAACAGTTTCAAAGCGGACATATTCGCTGGAGACGAACTCCCGAGAGGGGTCCGCCATAATCGCCGCCGCCCGCTCGTATAGCCTCCCACTCCCGCGAGCGGCAGCTATGAGCACGCCGGCATCAAGGTAGGTTCGTCTCACGCTTCTGGCTCGGACTTGATGCCCTTGCGTTCACGAATCTCTTCACGAAGTTCGTCGTCGTTTAACAGCGGAATTCCCGCTGCAACGATCTCCCGGCGGAGCTGGGCGAAGCGCTCGGCCGCAGCAAGAGGTTTTGCCTCTGGCCCGGATGGAAACACCAAACCGAGGCCCTGGAACTGATCGAGGTCCACGCGCTGCGTGTTAGTCAGAGATGTGGTCCCAAGTGCGATAACGGTAGTGGTGATAACAAAGCGCTTCAGTGTTGGAAGCGCCGGAAAGGAAACCCCATCAGCTGCCGCGGTCGGCTCCGGATACTGATGCTCCGTGGAAATGAATGCGTCGATTACCGGCTGCTCGTTCGTCAGATTATTCAGGTCCATCTGGATGTTCATTGCGCATCTCCGGGTTGAAATCCCGATCATAATAGTGCTTTCTGCGAATCCACTTGAAACCTTCATGCTTGGTTATGGCCGCGCTTTCAATCGGGCCGCCTACGGAAGGAGCTCCCGGCATGAAGCGCGAAAACATGCTTGCGCTGTGCACCAGCCATTCCGCCAAGTCGATGGCATCTTGAATGGGCATTGGCGCGAAGACAAGGGGTGCTTGAAGTGCATTCCTCAAGTGGTCGCAAAGCTTCTGAAGGTCGGCTGGCGCCGGCGAAGGTTGAATGACTTGACCGAGCACCTGCGGCAGACGTTGACTGAACCCGAGGACCAGCCTGGCAGTAGACTCCCCCTCACCCCCCCAAGTGATGCCGACGTCGCCTTCCGGGCGCAAAAGCTGCGGCTCCCTAGCGACACCATTCTCTATTGCGAGGAGCCAACCCTCCCCAAGACTCTTGCCGGCAGAATACCCAGCAGCCATGATGCCTAAGGTCGGCTTCGGATCGTTCGGACCGAGCCCATCTACGTGACCCATGAGGAAGTCCGTCAGCCGCCTTGAGACGCCCTCCATTGTATAGTCGGTGACGTTAAATCCGGGCTCCATTCCGTCGGTGAGGCGTTCCCGAAAATCCTTGAGGAGTGTGGAAATGGATGCGCTTCCAATGCTGCCTGAACCGTATGCGACGCAACCAATGGGTTTGCCCTTGTAGAGATTCGCAATCTTGTTGGCGTTATTGTAGACGTTGATGGCAACCGGAGAAGCCTGCTGATTGGGAATCGGACCAGCCTTCAACAACGTGAGCGTTGACGCGCTGTCTGCGGCAAGCACAATACCGTCATGAACACTAATGAGGATTCCTATGCTCATGGAGTTTGGGATCTACAAGAAGTAACGCATCAATCTCTCAAGCATATCGTCTCGAAAGCCGCAAAAGCGAATCGAACGCTCAGGCACGGGCTGAGCGCCTCCCAGGGGCAAAATATCCCAGCGAATCGCACGCGGCGCTGCGTACTGCTAGCGGCTTGAGGCCGGATCACGGTCAGGTCTGGTTTCCAAGCCTTCCCCGGCCCGACGCGGTACAATGAAATCGTCGGTTGGAATGCCATTCCCCAAATCGGCTCCATCGCAAATCCTGAGGCAGCACCCCCTATTTTGATCTCCGTCAACGAATTATCCATGCGCTTCGGCGCCCGCATTCTGTTTGAAGAAGTCACCACGACGTTCCAGCCGGGACGGCGCTACGCGATCACCGGCCCCAACGGGTCCGGCAAATCGACGCTCATGAAGATCCTGGAGGGGGAAATCGAGCCCTCGAAGGGATCCGTCACCCGGCCGAAGAAGGTCGGCATCCTGCGCCAGGATCAGTTCGCGTTTGATGCTTACCGCGTCCTGGATACCGTGATCATGGGAAACGCCCCGCTGTGGGACGCCTTGCAGGAGCGCGAGAAATTCTACGCCAATCCGAACGACTGGACCGACGAAGATGGCATGCGCCTCGGCGAGCTGGAAGGCATTGTCGGCGACAACGGCGGCTACACGGCGGAAGCGGATGCCGCCACCCTGCTCCAGGGTCTGGACGTGGGCGAAGCTCTGCACGATCGCAAAATGTCCGAGCTGCAGAGCGGCCAGAAGATGCGCGTGCTGCTGGCGCAGGCCCTGTTCAGCAACGCGAATGTGCTCTTGTTGGATGAGCCCACCAACAACCTGGATCTGGAATCCGTGCATTGGCTGCAAAGGTACCTGCTGGCATACACCGGCTGCCTGATCGTCATTTCGCATGACCGCCATTTCCTGAACGAAGTGTGCACGCACACCGCGGATATCGATTACCAAAGCATCATTACGTACACCGGCGCCTATGACGAGATGGTGCTGGCGAAGACGCAGATCCGGGCGCGCATTGAGTCCGGCAACGCGCAGCGTGAAAAAAAGATCGCTCAGCTAAATGAGTTCATCGCCAGGTTCTCGGCCGGTACCCGTTCCTCGCAGGTCATGTCGCGCAAGAAAGAGGTGGAGCGGATACAGACTTCGGACCTCGCGAGATCGAACATCCAGCGCCCCTTCATCCGGTTTCAAAACGAACGTCCTTCCGGGCGCCATCCGCTGGAAATCAAAGGACTTGCGAAAGCCTACGGGGACCTGCCCGTCGTCCGGAATTTCAGCGCGTCCATCGCACGCGGCGAAAAGATCGCCCTGCTGGGCCGCAACGGCGCCGGCAAGACCACCATGTTGCGCTCTCTGCTGCGCAATGCCACCGGTTTCGTGGACCCAGCGGACCGCGGCTTTGCGATCGACGGCGGCGTGGTCACGTGGGGTCACGAGGTTGCGGTGGGGTACTTCTCTCAGGATCACAAGGAATCCATCCGGCCAGGCGCCACGCTGATCGAATGGCTGCATGAGTTCGGCCCCGGCGCATCGCAGCAGGAGCTGCGCGGCTCGCTGGGCCAGATGCTATTCAGCGGAGAGGACGCCACCAAGCGCACCGAAAATCTTTCCGGCGGAGAAGCCGCGCGACTCATTTTCTGCCGCTTGATGCTGCAAAAACCCAATTTCCTGCTGCTGGATGAGCCGACGAACCACCTGGATCTGGAAGCGATCAACGCCCTGAACTTCGCGCTCCAGAAATACGATGGGACCGTTTTGCTGGTCACGCACGATCACGATCTGGTGGACGAAGTGGCCACTCGCATCTGGAATTTCGACAACCGGGAGATCGAGGACTTCAAGGGTCCCTACGCCGACTACCTGATGGAGAAGGAAGCAACCACGGCGTAGTTCCCGCCGAACCTACAGCCACCGCCGGACGCGCAATTTGTAGCTGGCAAAATCCTACCCGAACAAAGAAGCGAGGACTCGTTCCTCCGGCAGGATTTGGAAGCGGTTGATGTAGAGGACAAAGGCGGAAAGAAACAGGAAGGCAGTCGCGTTCGCTAAGTACACAGCCCATCCGGTAAGGATCAGGAGCAGACCCAGATACATGGGATTGCGGGTCACTTTGTATACGCCCCAATTCACCAACGAAGAGGATGACTCAGGCCGCGTCGGGTTGACGGTGGTTCTGGCTCGCCAGAATGTAATGACGCCTGTAATGCTGGTGATGAAACCGGCGGCGGCCAGTCCGCTGGCGAAAAGATTCCGCGCGGGAAACATGAGCGCGAATGCAGGCGCGGACCGTGAAACCAGCCACATCAGTACGGCTGTCACAAGAGCCACGGCGGGTGGCGGAACTTTCAATTCAAGAGAGCGCATGACACCTCCCCGAACTCCGCTCCACTGTATCACTGAGGCGACCGGCGAGGCGACCGGCGAGGCGACCGGCGAGGCGACCGGCGCGGAGCGTGGCACCAGAAAAGTATCGCACGCACCTGTTGGACAATGGGTCTTCTAAAGTGGCGCTCTTACTCAATACGAACAAGATTTCGAAATCGTTCGGCGCGGCGCCGCTGTTTCGCAACTTGTCCCTCAGCGTTCAAGAAGGCGACCGGCTGGGCCTGATCGGACCTAATGGTTCCGGCAAATCCACATTGCTTGAAATTCTGGCCGGGCGCATCCAGCCGGACGACGGTGAAGTGGTGCTCCGCAACGGCACGCGGCTGGTCTATGTACCTCAGGATTCTCAATTCGAGCCTGGGGAGTCCATCCGCGGCGTGATGCGGCGCGCTTTAAGCGGCGCCGGCCTTGCGGAATCGGAATGGCAGGCTCGCGAGGCGGAAACCTTGGGCCGCACGGGATTCCGGAATTTCGACGCCGAAGCAGCGCTCCTCTCGGGAGGCTGGCGCAAGCGTCTCTCCATCGCTGAAGCTCTGGTGCAGAACCCGGACATCGTCCTACTCGACGAACCCACCAACCACCTGGATCTCGCGGGAATCGAGTGGTTGGAAAAAACTCTGCAAGCGGCGCGGTTCGCATGCGTGGTGATCAGCCACGATCGCTATTTCCTGGAAAACGTGCCGGCCAGAATGGCCGAGATCAACCGTGTTTATCCCGAAGGCGTTTTCTTTGTCTCCGGCAACTACAGTGCTTTTCTCGAGCAGAAAGCCGAGTTCCTGCACGCCCAGGCCAAACGCCAGAGCGCGCTGGAAAACCGGGCGCGCATAGAGGTGGAGTGGCTACGCCGCGGCCCCAAAGCGCGTGCCACCAAGGCCAAAGCGCGCATCGACAATGCCGGCGAGCTGATCGCTGAATTGTCCGACCTGAAGTCCAGGAGCCAGACGGGGAAGGCCGGAATCGATTTCGTGGCAACCGGCAGCAAGACCAAGCGCTTGATCCATCTGGAAGGCGTTGGATTTGGATTCGAAGGCAAGGCGTTATTTGAAAATCTCGACTTTACGATCACTTCCGGGATGCGCGTCGGCCTGGTGGGTGCGAATGGCAGCGGCAAGACCACCCTGCTCCAACTACTGCGCGGCTCGCTCACGCCGCTCAGCGGCGAAATTCAGCGCGCCGAGGCACTGCGCATCGTTTATTTCGATCAGCGTCGCCAGATGGATGGGGACCTGTCCCTCCGACGGGCGCTGGCGCCGGACAGCGATTCGGTGATCTATCGCGGCCAAGTGATTCACGTCGCCTCCTGGGCCTCCCGTTTCTTGTTTACGAGTGAGCAACTGGACCAGCCGGTCAGTACGCTATCGGGAGGCGAGCGGGCGCGCGTGTTGATCGCAAACCTGATGCTTGAGCCCGCCGACGTGCTGCTGCTGGACGAACCGACCAACGATCTGGACATCCCCACGCTCGAAATCCTGGAAGAGAGTCTGCTCGAATTCGAGGGAGCGCTGGTTCTGGTGACTCACGATCGCTATTTGCTGGATCGCGTCTCAACCATAGTCCTGGGCCTGGACGGAAGCGGGAAAGCCGAACGCTTCGCCGACTATTCCCAGTGGGCCGCGGAGCAGGCCGCTCGCAAGCAGCCGAAGCCCAAGGCGGTCGCGGCCGGGTCGCCCGCGGCGGCGGCGCAGAAGAGGAAATTGTCCTACCTCGAAAGCCGCGAGTACGAATCCATCGAACAGACCATTGCTTCGATGGAGAAAGCCATTCAAGATAAGCGCGCGTCGTTACAGGATGCCGCGCAGCAGCCCGCGGTGAACGACGCGCGGCTGCTGGAACAGATCTATCGCGAGATCGAAGCATCGCAGCGGGAAATCGACATGCGCTACGCGCGGTGGGCGGAGCTCGAAGAAAAGGCCGGCTAGGGTAGGGATCGAATCGGATACCTCTGGCGTCCTTCCTGCACCGGTGGCTAACTTGGACCACGAAGCGCAGTACTGGGCGGCGGGACAAATCAAACGCACGCCCAAAGCCCAGGGAATGAGGCCTTTAGGCAGGGGGTTGCCATTGCTCTCACACGCCCCCATAATATAGTTGTTTGCAGACTGTATCTTGACGGTGCGAAGGCTTGGTTCAATGATGACAAAGAGGCTCACGATGATGCGGGTCAGGCGGGTATTTGGACTAGGGCTTACGTTGATGCTTACCGGCGCCAGCCTTGGCTTCGCCGCTGCGCTAAACGCTCCGCTCGCCGACGCGGTGCAGCGGGGCGACAGGCAGGCTGTGGTGTCGTTGCTGAAGAAAAATGCCGATGTCAACGCGCCGCAGAGCGATGGTGCGACAGCGCTGCATTGGGCGGCCTACATGAACGATGCCGAGGCGATGGCATTGCTTCTGCGCGCCGGCGCGAAAGTGACCGCACGAAATGACCTGGGTGTCACTCCGCTGGCGCTTGCCGCCCAGCAGGGCGGGGGCGCTGTCATCGAGCAACTGATCAAAGCCGGCGCCGCGCCGAACGATACGGTGAATTTCGTGAATGCCGGGGAAACGCCGCTGATGCACGCGGCGCGATCCGGAAGCGTTGACGCGGTGAAGGCGCTCGTGAAAGCCGGCGCCGATCTCAACGCCAAGGAGACCTGGAACGGGCAGACGGCACTGATGTGGGCGGCTGCCGAAGGGCACGGGCCCGTCGTGGGAGCGCTGCTCGAACTGGGAGCCGACATCCACGCGAGATCCAATGGGGGAACCACGCCCTTCCTCTTCGCGGTGCGAAAAGGAGACATGCGTACGGTCCAAGCGATGCTGGCAGCGGGCGTCGACGTCAACGAGAAGCGGCCCGATCTTGCCACACCGTTACTGGTGGCGATCATCAACGGGTACGAGGATATTGTGGACCTGCTGCTCGACAAAGGAGCGGATCCGAACGCCGAAGGCGGATCGACCGCGCTGACCGTGCCTGGCATGCGCGCGCTTCCCCAGAAGATCGGACTCAAGACGCCCACATTTCGTGAGCAACTGCGTAGCGTGGGCACCGAAGGCGGCAATGGCAAGAACAACACCTTCGGCAGGCCTCTACAGGCAGCCGTGCACGTTGCCAACTGGCACATCAGCGATGAATTCATCTCGGCCAACATCGACAGGCTGCGAGTCATCAAATCGCTGGTAGCCCATGGCGCCGATGTCAACGGCCGAAATTCCGACATGGAACCCAGGTGGTCCGGCGCCAGGTATCGCCGGCGTCTGGTCGGCGCGACCGCGTTTCTGTTTGCGGCGAAAGCCGACGACGTCGAGGTGATGCGCCTGCTGCTGAAGCTCGGCGCCGATCCCAAAATCAACACAGGCGTCAATATCACGCCGCTGATGGCCGCCGCGGGCATCGCTTGGGCCTCGAATCAGGAGCGGGCCAGCGAGGAACAGGTGCTTGAAGCGGTCAAGCTGCTGGTGGAGGAACTGGGCGCCGACGTCAACTACGTTGCCGACACCGGCGAAACGGCGCTGCACGCAGCTGCATACAGGGGCGCCAACAGCGTTGTCCAATATCTGTTTGACAAGGGTGCGAAGCTCGACGTGCCGGACAAGAGCGGACGAACGCCGCTGACAGTCGCCGACGGCGTGGAGTATGGAAATTCGTTCGCCGCGCAGCCTCAGACCGCCGTGCTGCTGCGTAAACTGGGTGCGAAAGAAATACCGTGTCCGAACCTGTGCTTGAACATGATTCCGGAAGCCGCATTGCCGCCCGAGGAGGCTGTACGATGAAACACCGGTTGACGTACGGCGCGGCTGCGGGGTTTTTCTTTGTGGTGGCCGCCTACAATCTGCGAGGGAACCCGCAAGAGGGTGCTGCCTCCGCGTCCCCTTCGCAAACTGCTGCGGCGCGGCAGGCGCCCGCGCAGGAGCGCCAGGCCATTCTGAGCAAGTACTGCTTCACCTGCCACAACGACAGATTGAAGTCGGGCGGTCTCGCGCTCAGTACTCTGGACCCGGCGAGCGTGAGCGATAACATTGATAAGTGGGAAAAGGTCGTGCGCAAGGTTCGGACGGGGGCGATGCCGCCGGCCAGCCGGCCGCGGCCCGACAAGGCCGTCGCCGAGAACTTCGTGACGGGGCTTGAGGCTGAACTCGACCGGACTGCGCTTGAACATCCCTACCCCGGACGTCCGTCGCTGCAACGCCTGAACCGCTCCGAGTATCGCAATGCCATTCGCGACCTGCTGGCGGTGGAGATTGACGCGGCCTCCATGCTGCCGGCCGATGCCGCGGGCTACGGGTTCGACAACAATGCGGATGCCCTGACGCTGTCTCCGGCGCTGACGGAGCGGTACCTGGGCGCCGCCGCGACCATCAGTCAGATGGCGCTTGCGCGGCCGCGAGGCTTGCCGGTGCCGGAAACCTTCTTCGTGCCCACCGATCGCAATCAATCGATCCGCGTCGGCGACGAAATGCCTTTCGGGTCTCGTGGCGGACTCGCGGTGCGCCATTACTTTCCGGCCGATGGCGAGTACCTGTTTGAAATGCGGCCGAAAGAGAGCGGAGTCGCGGGCGGATTTGAGGGAATTACAGAGGAACCACATCAGGTGGAAGTCAGGCTGGATGACGTCAAGATCTGGACGGGTGTGGTGGGCGGGCCTGAGTTCGCGGGCCGGCGAGGAAGCGACGCGGGCGGCCGCACCGATGCGGAGCAGAACAAGAAGATCATCGAGCGCCTCAAGTTCGGCGTGCCGGTGAAGGCCGGCTCGCACCTGATTCAGACGTACTTTGTCGCGAAGACCGCAGCGTACGTCGAAGACCTGTTCGACCCATCCATACGGCGGGAATCTTACCGGGCCGGCAGTGGTGAGCCCAAACTTTCCACGCTGACGGTCACCGGTCCCCAGTCCGGAACGGCGGCGGTGGCGGATACGCCCAGCAGGCAACGGATCTTGCTGTGCAGCCCCGCATCCCATCAGGACGAGGCATGCGCGAAGAAGATCGTCTCGACGCTGGCGCGGCGGGCGTACCGGCGCCCGGTGGCCGCCGCGGATCTTCAAGTCCCTCTCGCCGCATTTCGAGAAGGCGCGGGCCGTCGCGGGTTTGAGGCGGGCATTGAGATGGCCGTTCGCAGCATCCTGGTGAGCCCGAAGTTCCTGTTCCGCATCGAGGATCAACCCGCGGGGATCGCCGACAATGCCCCTTATCGCATCAGCGACCTGGAGTTGGCATCGCGGCTATCGTTCTTTCTGTGGAGCAGCATCCCCGACGACCAGCTCATGGGAGTGGCGGAGAAGAAGAGTCTCCACCAGCCCGAAGTCCTGCGGCAGCAGGTGCGGCGAATGCTGGCGGACCCGCGCTCACAGGCGCTGGTGGACAACTTCGCCGGCCAATGGCTGTTCATCCGCAATGTGGCCGTGCACCAGCCGAGCCCTGAGGTGCTTTTCCACTTCGACGACAACCTGCGTGAAGCCTTCGCGCAGGAGACCCGGTTGTTCTTTGAGAGCATCATCCGGGAGAATCGCAGCGTGACTGACCTGCTGGATGCCGATTACACGTTCTTAAATGAGCGTCTGGCGGCGCACTATGGGATTCCGGGGGTGCGTGGCGAACGATTCAGGCGGGTGTCGCTCCCGGCCGAAAGCCCGCGCCGGGGCCTGCTGGGAAAGGGCTCGATTCTCATGGCCACCTCGTATGAGAATCGGACGTCGCCGGTGGTCCGCGGGAAATGGATTCTGGATAATATGTTCGGCGCGCCGCCTCCCCCGCCGCCGCCGAACGTACCGGCCTTGAAAGACGAAAGAGACCCGCGGAAGGTGCTGCCGATGCGTGAGCAGATGGCGGCGCATCGCGCCAATCCCGCCTGCGCGGGTTGCCATGCCCAGATGGACCAACTGGGGTTCTCGCTCGAAAACTTCGATGGGATCGGCGAGTGGCGGGACATTTATGCATCCGGCGCGCGCGTCGACGCGGCCGCGGAGCTTCCTGACGGTACGAAATTGAATGGACCGACGGACCTCCGGCAGGTGTTGCGTAAGCATTCCGACGAGTTTCTAACCACCGCCAGTGAGAGGCTGTTGACCTACGCGTTGGGGAGGGGCCTCGAAGCCACTGACGCCCCCGCGGTCCGCAAGATCAAACGCGACGCCGCCAGCGATAATTACCGGTTTGAATCACTGATTCAGGGGATTACGGCGAGTACGCCTTTTCAGATGAGAACGGCTCAAGCGAGCACGAATTAAGATATGGTCTAATGTTCTTGTAGGTAGGAGGTTGTCCCTATGATTATCACGAAGATAGCGTTACCACGCCGTACCTTTATTCGGGGAATGGGCGCGGCCATGGCATTGCCCTTCCTGGACGCAATGGCGCCCGCCATGCAGGCGCAGTCGAAAGGCGTGCCGCGTTTCACCGCCATCTACTTCGGCAACGGTGCGAACATGTTCGAGTGGACGCCGCCTACCGAGGGCGCCGGGTTCGAGTTTTCCCCGACCCTGAAGCCGCTCGAAGCTTTCCGCAACCGGACGACGGTCTTCACCGGACTGGATAACTTCCCGGGGACGGATCAAGGCGACGTCGGCGGGCAACATCCGCGCGCCGCACCGGCGTTCATGAGCTGCGCGCACCCGAAACAGACCGAAGGCGCAGACGTGCGTGCCGGGACCACCGTCGATCAAGTTATCGCCGGGAAGATTTGCCGCGACTCGAAGTTGCCGTCTCTGGAAGTATCCGTCGATAGAAACGATGTTGTCGGCGCGTGCGACCACGGCTATGCGTGCGCGTACATGAACTCGTTGGCATGGAAGTCCCCTACCAACCCACTGCCATCGGAGACCAATCCGCGTTTCGTCTTCGAGCGCATGTTCGGCATCGGAGCCACCGCTGAAGAGCGCCTGGCGAGGGCCACGGAGAATCGCAGCATCCTCGATGGCCTCACGCAGGAGATTTCCGCCCTGCGCGCGAAACTCGGCGCCCGCGACCGTACAAAACTCGGCGAGTATTTCGACGCCGTGCGTGACGTGGAGCAGCGCATCGTGAAGGGCGAATCGACCAACAGCACGTTCGAGGTGCCGGACCAGCCGGTCGGCGTGCCGGCGTCGTTCAGGGAATACGCGGAGTTGATGTTTGACCTGCAGGTGCTGGCGTTCCAGGCGGATATCACACGGGTCAGTACGTTCATGATGGCGCGCGAAAACATCACTCGCTCCTATCCCGAGATCGGCTTGCCGGAAGCGCATCACTCCATCTCGCACCACGACAACAATCCTGTGAAAATGAAGGCGTACGCGAAGCTGAACAACTATCACGTGGATACGCTTGCGTACTACATCAAGAAGCTGGACTCCATCCGGGACGGCGATGGCACGTTGCTGGATCACACGGCGGTGCTCTACGGCGGCGGCATGAGCGATGCCAACGTTCACAACAACTACAATGTTCCGGTGGTGGTCGTGGGCGGAAAGACGGTGCAGCTCAAGGGCAACCGTCACGTCAAATTCGCGAAGGGAACGCCGCTGGCGAACCTCATGCTGGGCCTGCTCGACCGGTTTGGCGTCCACGCGGAGAAATTTGGCGATAGCACGTCCGTGATCGATCTATTAACCGTCTAACGGATCGTATACTCCAATCAGTCTTGATGACCTTGTGGGCGCTGCATAAGCGCCCACAACGTTTTGATGCGCTATTTCTTTCGCCCTCCACGCCGGTGAACCTATTTCACACACGCCGAAGACGCTGCGAGCGGATATCGATTTATGAACAGGACCGAGTTTGTCCGCCGGTTAGCCCTGATGGAGATCTCTGACGACTTCGAGAACGTCGATCAGGTGATCCTTCGGCACGTCGCGGAGCGCGGATCCCGGTGCGGATTGAAGATCGCGCGCTCGGAGATCGTGGACGCATTG
>CAMAUG010000015.1 GCA_945861255.1 Candidatus Sulfopaludibacter sp. SbA3 | reverse complement strand
CGATCCGCGATCCGGCGCATGAGGGCCGGCGGCGCGTACAGATCCGCGTCGGCGGCGATGACCAGGGTAGGAATCTTGATTCCTTCGACCAGCGCCAGCGTGACCCGGTTCTTGCTGGGCTGAGCGGGACCCCGAGCGGCTTCGGGTGCGCGATTCGTACTTTCAAAAACGGTCCAGCGCTTGACCCCCTCCGGATTCGCAACGTGATAAGAGGGTGCCAGTTCGCGAAAACTTTCCGGCATTTTGTCGAAGCCTTCTGGAGCAATCCGCTTGGCTGCTTCCCGATAATCCTCGTCTTGCACGCCACCCTGTGAGCAGAGCAGGGTAAAGCTGCGCAGGCGTTGCGGATACGAAATCACGAAATCGAGCGCCACGAATCCGCCGCCCGCGGTGCCGGCCAAGTGAAATTTGTCGATCTTCAGATGATCGGCCAGGGCGAGCAGATCGTCGGGGCCAGTGGAGGCGGGGCCCTTCGGATCGGCCACGGTGCGGCCGAACCCGCGGCGCTCGTACGCAATGAAACGGTAGCCCGCGCGCGTAAAGGCTGGTATCTGATGTTCCCACACGTCGGCGCTCCCGGTGAAAGCGTGGAGAAAAATAACGGGCGCGCCGCGGCCACCGGAATCCTTGTAATATATCTTCGCTCCAGGAACATCCACGAATCCCTCGTGAAGGGCTAGTGGCTGGGCTTGTCCCGACGCTGAACAAGCGGCGAAGGCAGCCATCGCGGCTATCGAGACACGCCGACCAACGAATGCGATTTTCATACTAAACAAGAATAGCGAAAATTTGTGGTAAGTATCTGCCAGTCCAGGAATCCCAATCGAAAGAATGATTCCGGTCTGCGCCGAACGGGATATAATTGCACCAGTCCGCCTCGCGGGCGAAAGAGGTGAACCCTTGAAAAACCAGCTATCGCGCCGCGGCATGGTGGCAGGAGCGCTTCTTGCGCCCGCCGCCGTGTTCGCGCAATCGAAAACAGCGGCCAGGTTCTGGACCCATGAGTATTGGGCTGTCAAAGCCACGCCCCAGGGTCAAGTCAAACTCGCCATGTATCGGAAGCGCGCGGCGGCGCCCAAAGCTGGAGAGAAACCGCTGCCGGTGCTGGTGATGGTGCATGGGTCGTCGAACTCCGCTATGTCGAGCTTCGACCTGGCCACGCCCGGCAAGGGCGAGTACTCGCTGATGAACACGTTCGCGAAGCTGGGCTACGATTGCTGGACGCTCGATCATGAAAACTACGGCCGCTCCACGCAGACCGACGGCAATTCCGACATCGCCAGCGGCGTCGAGGACCTGAAAGCCGCCGTGGAGGCGATCGCCAAGGAAACCGGTCAGGCGAAGGTTCACATGTTCGGCGAGTCCTCCGGCGCCATCCGCGCCGGGGCGTACGCGCAAGCCGTGCCCGCGCGTGTGGATCGTCTGGTGCTGGGAGCGTTCACCTACAAGGGCGAGAATTCGCCCACACTCACGGAGCGGGCCAAACAACTGGACTACTATCGCACGCACAACCGGCGGCCGCGCGACCGCGCCATGGTGCGCAGCATTTTCACGCGCGACAAGGCGGGCACCACCGATCCGTCCATCGCCGACTTCCTGGCCGATCAGGAATTGAAATTCGGCGATCAGGTTCCCACAGGCACGTATCTGGACATGACCTCGAAGCTCCCGCTGGTGGATCCCAAGAAGGTCCCCGGCCCGGTGCTGGTGATCCGCGGCGAATACGACGGCATCGCCACGATGAGCGACCTGATGGATTTCTATAGCCAGCTCCCCGGCGGCGATAAACAATTCGTTGTCGTGCCGGGCGTGGCTCACAACTTGATCCTCAGCACCAATCGCGAACTGTTCTGGCACGCTATGCACGCGTTTTTGGCGATGCCGAAAGGCATCGTGAGCTAGCTTGCCGAGCCGCGGCCCCGGCAGCGCCCCGCTTAGCAGCTAGCCAAAGAGCCTGGCGCAGCACCCAAGCTGGGCCTACTCTTCGCGCAACACTTCCATCGGCTTCTGCCTGAGCATGCGGAAGCCGGCGAGCCACCCGGAGGTCTGCGCCAGCAGCGCCGTGAGCACCACCACCAGCATCGTTATTTTCCAGTCGAACGAGTAGGGGGCTTCGAGTAGCCGGTTCAGCACCAGGCTGGAGAAGACCGACGCCAGTATCGCGCCCAGCAGTCCGGACACGGCTCCCAAAGTGAGGAACTCCACCGAGAAGATGCGCCCCGCGTGGCGGCGGGTAGCGCCCAAGGTTTTCAAGATCACTACTTCGCGCACACGGCGGAAGCGGGTGCCGGCCACGCTTGCCGCCAGAATCACGGCGCCGGCGAGGATCGCGAAAACCGAGAGGAAGCGAATCACCACCGCCACCTGATCCACCACTTGCTGCATGATGGCGAGCGCTTCCACCACGTTAATGACTGTTACGGCCGGGAACTGCCGGTACGCGGAGCGCTCGAACGCGCCGACATCCGCGGTCTTCATCCTCACGCCGCCATAGAAAGTCGCGGGGAAACCGGCCAGCGCGGATGAATTAAAGACGAACTCATTGGCCGCTCCCGCGCGCATTTGCTCCACGCGATGGATGGCGGCGACGCGCGCATTCACGGTTTTGCCCGCGCCTTCGATCTGGATATGGTCGCCGTTTTTGAGGCGTAATCTTTGCGCGGCATCGATGTCCACGGAAACCACCGGCTCGGTTTCGCCCTTCCTCCACCACGCGCCGGAGACGATGCCGATGGAAGCCGGTTTCGCGTCGGCGAACATGACCGAACGGCCACCACGGAAGCGGCGTCCGGATTCAGGCGTGGGCAGTTGTTCGAAAGGCGTGCCGTTCACCGCGGTGATGCGGATGGCCACACTCGGGACGAACTCCGGCGTGCCCTCCACGCCCTTGGTTCGCGCTACCAGTGCTTGCAGAGGTTCCACTTGTTCCGGCGTGATGCCGATCAGGAAGACATTCGGCATGCCGGGTGGCGCGGTTTGAACGATCTCCGCGACCAGCGAATGCTGGACCAGATACACAGTGAGCGTGAACATGACGCCGAGACCCAATGCAACCATAATGGCCTGTGCCTGATTGCCCTGCCGGTAGAGATTCGCCAAGCCCTGGCGCACCAACACCGGAATGCGCACGGGAGAGGTCTTGATCAGGATCTTGATGGCCCGCAGCAGCGCGGCCGCAATCAGCGCGAGCAGAAGCAGGCTTACGGTCAGCCCGGCGGCGAAGTATGCGCCCACGCGCGGCGATTCGGCCAGCCAACCGGCGATCGCGCCGATGCACGCCAGGATCAATGCACCCACGCCGATGGCCGAGCGCGTTTCCGCCAGGCGCTGGCGCCAGGGGAGCCTGGTCTCCGGCATACCGCGCCGCAGGATCAGCGCGGGCCGCACTCTACGAATAGCCAGTAGCGGCGGCAGCGTAAACAGGAGCGTAGTGAGTACGCCCACCGCGATGCCCTGCGCCGCCGCGTCCAGGTTCCAGCCGGTGGTGAAACTCATTTGAAAATAGCGAGAAATCAGAAAAGGAAAGCCTGCTTCGATCATGCGTCCCACGGCAACGCCAGCCACTCCGCCGACGATGCCCAGTAACAGCGTTTGCGCGGTGTAGATTCCCATCACGTCGCGGGAGGTGCCGCCCAGCGATTTGATGACCGCAATGTTATCCATCTTCTGCTGCAAATGCGCGTGCATGGCCATGGCCACGCCCAGAGCGCCGACGATCATCGCGATGAGACTCACCAGGCTGAGGAACGTGGTCGCGCGATCGATCCCGCGCGTAATAATCGGATTCGATTCGCGGAAATCCGCGACCAGCGCGTCGGGCAGTGCGCTGCTGATGGAACTGCGAACAGCCGCCACCGGCGGAGCGGTGGGCGCCATCTTGAAAAGATACCGGTACGCCCCACGGCTGCCGAAACCCATGAGCCCGGTGCGCTCGAACGCTTCGCGCGACATCATCATGCGCAGGCCGACGTTCAGGCTGCCGGACATGCGGTCCGGTTCGGAGACCACGATGGCGGCGATGCGCATGGTCTGCGTGCCGATGCGCAGCTTGTCCCCCACCTTGACGTCGAGCCGGACGAGAACGTCGCTCGCGACCGCCACCGCATCGATCGCCAGCGCATCCGCAAGCGCCATGGGTGGATCCAACTTCACTGCTCCGTAGTACGGATAACGGCTGGGATCCACGGCTTTGACGGACATCAAGGCCGGCGTTGCGGCTTCACTGTCGATAGGGACCATGGCGGAAGACGCCATGGAAATAGTTTCCGTGATTAACGTGTGCTCCACGCCGCGGGCGGCCAGATCGTCGAGCCGGGCGGTTTGCTCCGGGCCGGCGGGCACGAACTGGCGCGCGGTAAGGTCGGCCGCCATAATGGTACGCGATTGCGCGAGCAGCGTGGATCGAAAGCTCTGGCTGAATCCGCGCACTCCGGTCAGCGCTCCGACGCCGGCCGCAACGGCCAGCACCACGAAAAGGAACTTAGTCATCGAAGAGCGCGTCTCGCGCCATGCGATGCGGGAAGCCGTGCGCCAACTGAGCTTCATGCGCGGCGGTCTCCAAGGGCGGTGTCCGCCATGGCGGTCTGCATCTCGTCGGAGACTATTTTGCCGTCGCTCAAGGTGATGATGCGGCCAGCGCGCGAGGCCAACATCGGGTCGTGAGTCACTAGGATAAGCGTGGTGCCTTCACGCTCATTGAGCGAGATCAGAAGCTCCAGCACGTGAGCGCCGTTGACGCTATCCAGGTTTCCCGTAGGTTCGTCGGCCATCAGAATGGGCGGCTTGCCCATGAAGGCGCGAGCCAGCGCGACGCGTTGCTGCTCACCGCCGGAGAGCTGAACGGGATAGTGATCCAGGCGGTCTTCCAATCCGACGCTTGCCAACAGATCGCGTGCGCGCGCCAGACCCGCCGCCACGCCCCCCCCGGCGAGTTCGTGCGGCAGCAGGACGTTTTCTTCGGCGGTGAGCGTGGGAATCAACTGATAAGACTGAAAGACGAAACCGATCTTCCGGCCTCTGACCACAGCCAGCGCGTCCTCATCTAGACCGGTAATATCGATGCCGTCAATCACTACACGCCCCGTGGTGGGCGAATCGAGCCCGGCGATCAGGCCGAGCAGGGTGCTCTTGCCGCTGCCGGACGCACCCATGATGGCAGCGAATTGACCCTCGGGGATCGCCATGTCGATGCCGCGGAGGATCTCGACACGGTGCGTGCCGGTGTCAATGGTCTTAGTGATGCCTTCCGCGTGGAGGATGGTTTTCGAGGAATGGGACATCTTCTTCCATTATGCCTGCTGGCGCGTTATTGCCATCATGCGCGCCATTCCACTACAGTTGGAATATACGGAGAAGCATGGCTTTTTGTTCCAATTGCGGCGCGGAAGCGGGCACGGGATTCTGCGCGCAGTGCGGCACGCGGGTAGGCCCGCCGCCAGTGCCCGACGCCGATCCCCTGGGTCTGGCGGAGAACGTCGCCTCGGCGCTATGCTATTCAATGTTTTTCCTGCTCAGCGGAGTCCTGTTCCTGGTACTTGCGCCCTACAACCGGAATCGCGAGATCCGGTTTCACGCGTTTCAGGCGGTCTTCACCGGAATCGCCTGGATCGCCTTGTGGGCGGCCGCTTCGACGCTTTCGGTCATGCTGTTGCCTATTCCGTTTCTAGGGCCCGCGATCAGCATGTTGCTGCAACTGGGAATCGGACTGGGCTTCCTGTTCTTGTGGCTGATGCTGATGTATAAAGCGTACAACCGCGAGCATTGGGTGCTTCCTGTCATCGGTCCACTGGCGGAAAAACAGGCGAAAGCCTGAAAGGCACGTACTCTTAAGAGAGATTCGATGCGTCCATCATTCGTGCGGCTGTTTCTCTTGCCCATGCGGCTGTTTCTGTGGCCCCTCGCCGTGGCCGGGCTTGCCGCCGGACAGGCCGCACCCGAGGCAGTCCAAGATCTCCCGACGATCGGTGTTCTGGACTTCTTTGGGCTGAACAAAGTGCAGCCGGCGCGGGTCCGGAGCGTGCTTGGCGTCAACGAAGGCGGCCGCTTCCCAGCCTCCAAAGGCGATATCGAGGAGAAGCTGGTGCAGATTCCTGGCGTCGTGCAGTCTCACCTGGAAGCGGTGTGCTGCGACGCTGGAAAAACCATCTTGTACGTCGGCCTGGAGGAGCGCGGCGCGCCCCACTTCGACCTGCGCGAGCCGCCGGAGAGCGAAATCGCCTTGCCCGCGGAAATCACCGCCTTGTACCGCGAGTTCATCGAGGCCGTCGACGCAGCCACGCGCCGCGGCGTCACGGCGGAGGATCTCACGCGAGGCTATTCGCTGATGGCGGATCCCCTGGCGCGCGAGATCCAACAGAAATTCCCGGATCTCGCCAGGAACAATTTCGAGAAGCTGGTGGGCATCCTGCGTACCTGCGCCGACGACGAACAGCGCGCCATAGCGGCGTACTTGATCGGATATGAGCCAAAACAGAAACCGCGCGTTTCGGCCGAGCTTCAATACGCGCTGCGTGACGCCGATACAGGCGTGCGCGCCATCGCGGTTCGTGGCTTGATTGGGCTGGCCGTCTATGCGCGCCTGAATCCGGACGAAGGCGTGAAAATTCAGCCGACATGGTTTGTGGAGATGTTGAACTCGCTTTCATGGTCGGACCGGAACCACGCCATGCGCGCACTCCAAATTCTAACGGATGGGCGCGATGCCTCCAGCCTCGACATGCTGCGCGAACGGGCGCTCCCCGCCCTAGTGGAAATGTCCCGCTGGAAGACGCTGCCCCACGCTCTCCCCGCCGTCGTGCTGCTGGGCCGCGTGGCGGGCATGACGGAGGAGCAGATTCAGGACGCGTGGACCCGTGGCGATCGCGAAGCGGTCATCGCCGCCGCCACATCCCAAAAGAAATCGCGGTGACCGAAGGGGCGTTGGGGTCACTCGCACATTATCCGAGAGCGCGGCCGTCAGCGGGTGGCGCGGCGCGCCATCGAAAATTATGAGGGGCGTGCCTCCGGCCGGTACAATAGAAAGGTGCTTCCTGCACCCTCCCAAGTAGTGGCTTTCCTCCTGCTATTTACCGCGCTGCTGGCTTCCGCGCAACAGCGGCAGGCTCCTCAGAGCCCGCCTGCCAATCCCGAAGCTGCCAACGAGTCCGCCGCCGAAAGCGAGGAAACTCCGGCCAACCCGGATGCGGCTCCCGACGATGGAGCCGAACCCGCCGCCGCGGGGGGCGTCAGCCTGGCGGGCCAAGTGAACGCGTCGCGAGGCGAAGCGCGCCGCAACGAGAATGTCCAGGTCAACCTGGTGGATAACAACGCACAGCGCGACGCCAACCAGCGCGTGGGCGCCACCGCCACCATCATCGAGGAGTTCCGCACGGAGCGAAACTATTTTTCAGGGGAGTTCGGCAACCCTTCACGCGGGCCCATCCACGCCGCCCCGCAAAGCGGATCGGGTTTCCACGGAAATGTTTTCTGGTCGCACAACAACAGCCTCTTCAGCGCGCGCTCGTTTTTTCAGGTGGGTACCGTGCAACCGGCCAGGGAGAACCAGTACGGCGCGGCATTCACGACGAACGTTTGGAAGGGCGGCTACTTCACCTTCAGCGGTTCGCAGGACAAGAACCGGGGCATGGTCAACGGCAACGTTATCATTCCCGCGTTGGACCAGCGGACTCCGCTCACCACCAACCCCGTGCTCATTCAGTACGTGAATACCATCATGTCCGCGTTTCCCAACGTCGCGCCCAACCGCCCCGATATAGCGGCGAATGCGCTGAATACGAACGCCCCGCAGACCGTCAATACGAACCTATCGACGGGGCAGCTCAATCAAAAATGGGGTGCGCGGGATTCGCTCTTGCTCCGCTATGCGTTCACCGGCCAGCAAGTAAAGGCATTCCAGTTCGTGCGCGGCCAGAATCCGGATACCACCAACAAGTCGCACGCTTCGCGCATCACTTGGAACCGCGCCTGGAGCGCGGCCACCGTGAGCGATTTTTCCTTCGGATTCGACCGCCAGGGCACGTTGCTCGCTCCCGCCGAAGGCGCCGTCGGTCCCATCTTTTTCGCTGGATTCACGATTCTGGGACCTTTCCCGTTCATCCCCATCGACCGGGCGCAGAACCAATGGATCACCAGTTTTTCCATCCAAAATCGCCGCGGCCATCACGCGTTCAGCGCCGGGGCCGGCCTGACGCGGAGGCAGTTCAACGGCGCGGAAGCCGACGGCCTGCGCATGACCACCGAATACCGCGGCAATTTCGGCAACGATGTGCTCACCAACGTGCGCATGGCGCTGCCGTCCGCCGTTCGCCAGTCCTTCGGCGACCCGTACCGGGGCTTCCGTAACTGGGACATATCCATGTTCGCCGGCGACCACTGGGCTGTAAGCAACCAATTCACCCTGAGCTTCGGCGTACGCTATGAGCCCAACACACGCCCTGTCGATGTCACCCGCAAGACCTTCCTCCCCTACGACAGCGATTGGAACAACCTGGGCGGCAATTTGGGCTTCGCTTACCGCCTGCCGGGCGGTCTGGGCGTGCTGCGCGGCGCGGGTGCCGCGCTGTTCGGCCAAATCTACCCCGCGACTTTCGGCCAGGTGCGCATGAATCCGCCGCATTTTGTTTCACTCCAGATCCCGGCGCCCAACCTGGCCAACGGATATCCATTTGCCCACATCGATCCTACCCGGGTGGATCCCAACACGCGATCCCAGCTTTCCCAAATCAGCCCGGAGCTGGCGACGCCGTATTCGTTTCAATACAACTTCAGTTGGGACGCCGAACTGCATCCAGGATGGCGTCTGCAACTGGGCTATGTGGGCAGCCGGTCCCGCAAGCTGTTTTCCAGTTACACAATGAATCGCGCTTTACCGGTGGCTCAGCCGACGGTACAAAACGTGAATGACCGCCGCCCCAACCCCAATGCTTTCGAGATCTACAACGCCAATAACGGCTCCAACGGGTATTACGACGCCGCTCGCGTGACGTTCACCGCGCCTAACTGGCACGGCCTCACCATCAACAGCTCTTACTGGTTCAGCAAAGCCATCGACCTGGGGGGCGATTTCAACAGCAATGCGGCCCTGCCGGATCGCTTCCGCCAGGCCGGCCAGCAGGAGCAGGGCGTGCATGGCGACATGAAAGCGCTCAGCGACTTCGATCAACCGCACTCCTACCTGCTGCAAGCGAATTATGATCTGGGGCGGACAGGGTCCGGTTGGTTCTCCAAGCTGTGGAGCCACTGGAACGTCTCATCGGTTTACTTGTTGAAGTCGGGCACGCCGTTCATGATCGATTCCGGGTCGGATGGCCCGGGCTTCGGCAATGTCGATGGCACCACCGGTGACCGGCCCATGCTTCTCGATACCAGCATCCTTGGTCGGACCGTCGGCAATCCGGATACGGCGCAGCTTCTGCTGCCCAGGTCGGCGTTCCGCTACATTGACGTCTTTGCTGGGGAAAGAGCGGGCACCCTGGGCCGCAACGCTTTCCGCAAGGGCAAAATCGCCAACACGAACATGTCGATCTCGCGCGCCTGGACGCTGCCGAGCGATGTTGTGATGACCTTCCGGGCCGAATCCATCAACTTCACGAATACGCCGCAGTTCGCCGAACCGGGACGCATGCTGGCCTCCCCGAACTTCGCGCAGATCACCAACACGCTCAACGACGGCCGGACGTTCCGCTTCACGCTACGCTTCTCGTTTTGAGGGCCAGGCAACCGGCGCCGCAGAGAGGGGCGGACGCCCGGGCGCTCGCGGGCGGAGGATTTTTCCGTCGTGTTAGTATGAATACAGATTCCTTTCGCTGGATCGAAGTATGACCATTTTGTTGACCATTGTTCACGTGTTTGTGTGTCTGTTTCTGGTGATCGTCGTATTGCTGCAGAGCGGCAAGGCGGCCGACATCGCCGCAGCGTTCGGGGGTATGGGGTCGCAGACGGTGTTCGGGCCACGCGGCTCGGCAACGCTGCTTTCCAGAGCTACTACCATTGCGGCGGCGTTATTCATGATCACGTCGTTGTCGCTGTCGGTGCTTTCCACGCGCGGCGGTGGCGGAGGTGCACCGGCCTTGTTCAATCAGGCCGCGCCGGCGCAGCAGAAGAGCGCCGCACCGGCGGCGGCTCCCGCAGCGGCTCCCGTGCAGACACCAGCGGCACCCGCTCAAACTCCGGCGCCGCCAGCCGCGAAGTAAGAAATTGACGCCTGAGTGCAGCCTCCGCGCGGCCCCGGATGGCGAGAGAAGACTTTTGACCCACCCGCGGAGTTGGCGGAAATTGGCAGATGTACTAGCTTGAGGTGATACTGAGTGCTGGTGGGTGTTGTTTAGTGCCAGTCGGTTTTGGTTGTTGTTGATATGCGGTCGTGGCGGAATTGGCAGACGCACTGCCTTGAGGTGGCAGCGGGAGTAATCCCGTGGAGGTTCAAGTCCTCTCGACCGCACCATTCCCAGGCTAGTGGCTCCTGGTCAGCAAGCGCGTCAATGGCGTTGCGACGTGATCCAGCGGAACAAGCCGTCGCGCTGTCGATAGTATCGCCCGCGAAATCGGCTTCCCCCGTCGCGTCCCACCGTCGCGTCCCCCCACAGAAAACAAAGGCCCCACCGATTATTTTTGGCGGCAGGGTGCTTGAAACGAAACCTGCGGAAACGTCTCCTCCGTCCTCGGTCTTTGCACCCCCATTAGGAGAGCTCTTGGCGCAAAGCCGCGATCAACCGTGCGACATGGTCCTCGTTATTGAACACATGGGTCGAAACACGGAGGCAATTGAACTGGTTCCGCGGCCATTTCTTTACAGCAATTCGGTGCTTCAAGCGCAGCGTCGCCTGCAGAGCGCCATTATCCAATCGATCCGGCAGCCGGAACGTGACCATGGGTGCGGCGGCTTCCCCAGGCGGAGGACTGACGACCGATATCTGCCGCACCGTTTTGAGCTGAGCGTAGGCAAGGTTCCGCAAACTCATGACACGCCGTTCCACCGCGGCTTTGTCCCAGCTCTCGAAATACTGTAGTGCCGCACCCAGCCCCACAATGGCGGGGATGTCGCGGACGCCGGTTGCTTCCGTCTGCGCGGCGCGGCCACCCTCCAGGAACACCGGCTCGATTTTGCTGGCTGCGTCGCGGCGTAGGAACAACAAGCCCGTACCCTTTGGCCCCATCAGCCACTTGTGGCCGCTGGTGGCGTAGGCATGGCAGCCCAGCGCGCGGACGTTCACCGGAATGGCTCCGGCCGCCTGCGCGCCGTCTACCACCAAAAGGCAATTCGAACCTCGCAATGCCGCGGCTAGACGCGTGATCGGTAATACGTGCCCCGTGGGAGACGTCACATGGCTCACGCTCAGCACGCGTGTCCGCGGGGTCAGCTTCGCTACGAAACGCTTCACGATTTAGTCTGCATCAAACATCAGCGGCGGGAGCGCGACTTGGTCAATGATGACACCGTGTTTTCGGGCGAGATGATTCCAGCCAGACCGGCCACCCATGTGTTCCTGGTCCGAGGTCAAAACTCTGTCCCCAGAGCCCAGACTGAGGCCCGTTGCGATCGCATTCATCCCGTCGGTCGTGCTACCGGTCAGCACGATCTCGTCCGGATCGCAGTGAAGAAACCTGGCCGCGGACGCCCGCACGGTCTCCATCTGTTCCTTTAACGGTCCGTACGCTTCATCGGAAGGATTGGATTCCAGAGCGCGAGAAACGGAAAATACCCGATCGAGGACTGGCTGCGGAGTTGGACCGAGCGCCCCGGTATTCAAATACGCCAGCCCCGGATCGAAGAGAAAGTCAGCAACCGACGGCTTACTGGCCCCCTGAGCCTGCGCATTACCGAAGCCTGCGGCTCCAGCAATGAGCAATGACGAGGTCCGCGCGGCAATCGGCACCGCACCACCCGCACCAAGCAGCGACAGAAAATTCCGTCGCGGAAGCGAAGTTTTTGCACCCATATCCTGTGTCCTCCCAGCCGGTAACAACCGACATCTGGCGCTTGTCTGAGGTGTTCGACCTGATGCCTAAGCTCGGTATCTTCGCCGCAAGCTTGTTCGAGGAACGCTTGACGCTCCTCGGGCGCGCGCTCCAACGCGGCATGGAAGAGTTCCTCTGATTGACGCCAACGCTCCTGCTTCATAGGCGACTCCGCCCTCATCATCGTACTATACGCGGCACAGCGCTCGTGGATGTTCGCGCGTCCGCGCAAACTCTCGCTGCGAAGCTTGAAGCCGCTGGAGTGTAACCAAAACTGTAACCACGAGGGGATACTCCACGAAACGGGAGGACACCAGCGTCACAAACAAATCAAGCACTTACGTATTGACGGTACCCCAAGATACCGACGCTTATTGCTTGAGGTGGCAGCGGGAGTAATCCCGTGGAGGTTCAAGTCCTCTCGACCGCACCATTCCCCCCGGGTAGACGGCACGGCTTTGCCGACTTAAGCGCCTTCGCCAGCGCATGGAGCCGCCCTCCCTATATGCACATGCCCCTTTCGCAGCCCGAGTGCACGGCTTGATCTCAGCCGGCCGGTCACGGCCTGCGCGAGCTAACTACCGTCCTGCAAGTGGCGTCAACCCGGCCTTCAGGATCGTCGAAGCCACCTCGGGCGACGCGAGGAAGCGGAGCAGCGCGAGAGCCGCGTCCGGCTGCCGGGCTGCACTGGTGATGGCTCCGGCGAAGGAAAATCCGGGCTGGAGTTCGGCCGGAATCGCCCCGACAAAGGTCACACCAGGGACGTGTATGAGCTCGCTGACCTGCTGAAAGCCAATCTCCACCTCCCCACGCGCGACGACCGCAGCCACTGGTTCTCCGGACGGCGGCCCGCGTACCTTTCGACTCTTGCCCGCCACCTGGTCCGCGATGCCGAGCTTCGCGAACAGCGTGGTCGATAGATAAGTGCCGCTGCCGCTGTCCGAGTAGCCGATGGACTTGACTTCAAGCAGCATCCTCCGGAACGCCTCGACGCTGCCGATATTCGGCTTCGCGGCTCCGGCGCGCACCACCATGCCAATCTGCGACCGGGCCAGATCGACCTTGCTTCCGGCACGCACCAATCCTCGCCTGGCGAGCTCGTCGGCGGATCCTCCATCCAGGATTACTACGTCCGCAGTCTCGCCACGCGCGAGGCGGGTGGGAATCGCCTCCGGAGAGTCGCCCATCGATGGGCCGCGCGTCGTGATCAGCCGGTGGCCGGTCGCGCGTTCGAAGGCCGGGCCCAACTCGGCATACACCCCGTGGAAACCGGCCGAGATCATCACGTGCACTTCGGCGGCAGACGCCGAGCCAGGAACCAACAGGGCAACCGCGCCAAGCCCGGCTAACCATCGAGCGAGCGACGCTGCTTTCATAAGGCCCTCCGATCCGAGTATTTCACTTAGCCGGGAAACCCGCAAACTGTGAACGGGCGAGGGTACGGCATGACGAAGTGGCCAGCGTCAGCCGGTCGGAGCCCGTGGGCCAGGAAAGAGCCCGTCCTGCGTCTTCGTCTCCTCAAACTGTCAGCGTAGCAAGCAACGCGCCGATATCCCGCGTGTTCTCCAGCGTCCAGAGCGACTGCAGAACGGCATCGGTTTTCTGGCGCGGCCAGCGTTTGCCGATATTGGCGCGGAATTTGCGTTCGATGTCCGGTCTTTGCATCGGTTTGCCCGAGAAGCCGGCTATGTCGTTGACCTCTCGACTGACGCGCTGCCCATCCGCCAAAATCGCGGTGATGCGCGTGGGCACGGCGTCGCCGACCCGCGCGGTGAGCGCTGGATCTTCCGCGACCGTAATTTTCCGCATGAAAGCTAGGATGCGCGGATCCTTCAACTTGGCCGGCGCGTAGCTCTCATTGGTGATGTCGCCGTCGAACATGGCGCGCGCCGCGATATATGGCATGGAATGATCGGCGGTGTCGCGTGTCGTGGGCGCCCATTTCTCGGGGCCGGTGCCGGTCTGCTGCAGACCGCGCTTGGACGTGGCGATGTCGATGGAGGCGATTCGTTCGAGCGCCGCGACCTTGTCGGGCGCACCCTTTGTCACTTCATCAGCGACCGCGGTGGCCGCAACGATCGCGGTCTGGCCGTAAACCACGGCAGGATAGGCCTTCAAACCGCATTGGTTGATGCGGAACGGATTGCCGTGGCCACCGAATTTCCCGACGTCGATGTTGGCCTCGCCCGAGACCAGCTTGAACAGGCCGAGCCGGCCCTCGAAGATTGGCGCGGGGCCGGTCAAGCCGCCGCGCGCCAGCATCGCGGCGAACACCGCGTTGCGCGAAGCTTCGCCATCGGCGAGTCCCTTCCAGTCCGAGAGAACCTGCGTCCGCGTCTGGCCCATCGCGATGTGGTCGTTGATCGCGAGATTGACCGCCTCGGTCAGCTTCGCCTGGTCAAGCTTCATCAGCTTGCCGGCCGCCAGCGCAACTGCCGGAAGGCTGAATACCGGCGAATCCCACCCGCGCGCGCTCAGGTCGAGGGCGTCCACCAGGCGGCAATCGATCTCATAGGCGACCGCGATCGCCACGATGAGATCATGAGCGCTGGCGCGTTCGGTTTCGGCGACCGCGATGCACGGGGCGATATGGTCGCTTGGATGGCTGGTGACCTTGCCGACATAGATGTCGTTCAGATCGTAATACCGGCCCGCAGCACCATTGGCGAAAGCGGCAAGATCGGGCGAGGTCTTGCGTGTGGTGCCGATGATGGTGGCCGCCCCTTGCACGCTCTGTGCGATGTCGCGGCAGACCCGCACGGGCCGCTCGTCGAAGGCGGCGATGCCGCAGCCGAGCGTGTCGATGACATGTGACTTGACGCGTTCGATGGTGGCGGCATCGAGATCCTCGTAACGCAGCGCAGCCGCGTACGCGGCCAGTCTTTCCGCCAATGGCCGGGGTTCGGCGGCGCGCGCGTTTCGCGCAAGGCCGTACACGCCGAGTGCCGCTATTCCGGCGACAATGCCACGGCGGGAAAACTTCTTGCTGTCGATCGCATCAGACATGGAGGGTGTCCCGTGTTGCCATGGCCGCGATAGTAGCACTCTTTTGGGGGAAACTGGCGCGGAGTACGGGTGCTAACAACTAGTGAGAGTCATCCTTCCAAATGATGACTTGGTGCACGACGGCGATAATGTTGTCGGGACGCATAATCTGGAAGTCCACAGAGGGCGGGCTCGTAGAGTGCAGATCCAACTGCCGTCACCTTTTTAGTGAATGTACGCCCAGCCTTCTTCCTGCTTGCGGGCCAGTTCCGCGACGCCCGAATCCACTTGCGCGGCGAAGGAAAACATATCCTCCGTCTTTACATTGAAGAACCGCATCGCATTTTGACAAGCAGCCAAAGTGACCCCGCTATCGGCGAGTTGTTTAAGGCGCGCTTCGTAGGCGGTGTTCTTCTTTAGCAGCATGTTGAGGCCCGGTCCGTAGAAGACAACTTCTACCTCACTGCCATCCTTGGCAAAAGCCTTACGCATGTTGTTGACGTGGCTTATGAGCATGTCCCAGGCCGGTCCTTCCGCCTCGGATAGCTGGAACACGACGCGGTGTTTCGGAAAGCTTGGGGTTTGCGGTGCGGCGGCAAACACGGCAATCAACAGTAAGGCAACGGCGGAAAGAATTGTCTTCTTCATGAGGGTTCTTTTCTTGAGTGTTCGGAATCAATGGTCGGCGCCGGCGTCCGGCATGGACGGCTCGCATTCAAATGATAGTGTACTTCAGCCAGGCGGCTGGCTATCGAACACGATTAGCCTGCCGCTCCCTTGCGGTTTTACTCGCCAACTCGTACATAAGACCACCCGGCTTCCTGCTTGCGGATCAGTTCCGCCACGCCTGAATCCACCTGTGCGGCGAAGGGGAAGAGATCTTCCGTGGTCACCTTGCGGATGCGCATTGTGTTCTGACATGCGGCCAATATCACTCCGCTGTCGATGGCCCGCTTCATGCGCTCCTCAAAGGCGGAGTTGGTCTTCAAAAGCAAGCTAAGTCCCTTGCCATAGGCCACAACCTCAATCTGAATCTTATCCGCCCCGAACACGGCCTGGATGTTCTGAATATTGGCAAAAAGCTGATTCCAGGAATCGAGGTTGTCCACATTCATCTGGAGAACCACCTGGTGCCGGCGCGTCTGCGGCGTTTGCGATGGGGCCGTGAGCGCAAGCGCGAGGATCAGGGCCGTCAGAGTGAGAATAGCTTTCTTCATAAACGCTCCGGAACAATCATATACGATTCCGAAACCGGCATGAATTCGGATATATTTGATGGACCGGCCTGAACGCATGAGCGATTCCAACACAGGTTCCCCTCGCGGCACTCCCGCTCAAACCGATACCGTTGAAACCGGATTGGTTTATGCGCACGGCCTTGCCGCCATCCTGATGTTGTTCGCGTCTCTGGTATTCGGAATCACCGTTTCCATCGAAATGGTCTGGCCCAATGCGCTTGACGGATCTCCGTGGCACAGCTGGGGCCGGTTACGGTATGACCATACGCAAGGAATAATGCTGGGCTGGCTGGCGAATGGGTTTTTTGCGTTTCTCTACCACTCCGTTCCCATATTGACGGGGCGCCGCGTGACCAGCGTCCGTTTGGGGCAGTGGCTTTTCGGATTGTGGAATTGCGTGGTGGTGATTCCCGGATGGGTACTGGTGCTGGCGGGCTTCAGCCAGCCGCTGGAGTGGGCCGAATTTCCGTTGGTGATCGACGCGTTCGTGGTGCTGGCGCTTTTGATGGCCGCCGTCCAATTCTTACCGCCATTCTTCTCGCGCGGATTGGAAGACTTGTACGTCTCCAGTTGGTACGTCATCGGTGGACTGGTATTTACGCTGCTCGCGTACCCGATGGGCAATTTTGTTCCGGAACTGGTGCCGGGGGCGCGCGGTGCGGCGTTCAGCGGGCTATGGATTCACGACGCCGTGGGCCTCTTCGTCACCCCGTTAGCGTTGGCTATCATCTATTTCGTGATTCCCGCCGCAACGCGGCGTCCCATATACAGCCACTTTCTCTCGATGCTTGGTTTCTGGTTGCTGTTCTTTCTTTACCCGTTGAACGGCACGCATCACTACGTGTTTTCAGTGATTCCGATGGAGGCCCAGAAAGGAGCCATCGCGGCGTCGGCACTGCTGGGCGTGGACGTCATCATTGTCGTTGCGAATCTGCTGCTCTCCTTACGTGGGACGGGTTGGTTCGCTCGTGATGTGCCTCTTCGCTTCGTCAGCACGGCCACTGTGTTCTATTTGATCGTCAGTATTCAGGGCTCGCTGCAAGCGCAGATGTCCATCAATCGGGCGGTTCACTTTTCCGATTGGGTGATCGGCCATTCGCACTTGGCGATGCTTGGTTTCGCTACGTTCGCCGCGGCGGGAGGCATCACGCACGCCTGGCAAAGAATTCCGCGGGCTCGCTATAATCCGCGCGCGCTCGAATGGGCGTATTGGCTTCTGCTCGGCGGCGTAGTCGTCATGGTGGCGGACCTCACGATGGCGGGAATCGTGGAAGCGCGCCTATGGCAATCATCCGCGCCCTGGCTGGATTCGGTACTCGCCGCCCGGCCCTACTGGCTGGTGCGAACCTTATCGGCGATTCCCATCACGGCCGGTTTCATCGCGCTGTTGCTGGGATTAACCACAGGCAAGCGCGGTGCGGGCATGGATGCCGTTCGCGAGACCGTAGGAGCGCAACCAATTCAAGAAATCGCGCCGCGCCTGGCCGTGCCGGAGTTGTCATGAAACGGTTCGTGCGAATGTCTTACCTGGTGGCGGCCGTGGCCGGAGTCGGCTTCTTTGCGCTCTCCGTGTTCGTCCTTGGCGTGTGGCCCGGACGGGTGCTGGAAGAAGAAACCCGCCGCATGTCACCGGAACATCCGCTGCCGCTAACGGCCAGTGAACAAAGAGGGCGCTCGATCTATGGGCGCGAAGGCTGCGCCTACTGCCACACGCAGCAGATTCGCTTTCTGAAATCCGATGTCGAGCGCTTTGGTGCGCCCGTCCTGGCATGGGAGACGCGATTCGACTATCCACATCTGTGGGGCACGCGCAGAATCGGGCCGGACCTGTCGCGCGAAGGCTCCATCCACTCCGCGGACTGGCATTACTCGCATCTCTACTCGCCGCGCTCCGTCGTGCCCGATTCGGTGATGCCCTCTTATCCGTTGTTTTTCCAGGGAGGTCCGGACCGCCCGACGCAGGAAGCCCGCGATCTGCTTGCCTATCTGGAAAGCCTGGGGCGGGCTCGCGAACTTGCCGGGCCCGAAGGCGAAGCGCGTATGCGCACGGTCTCGCATCGAATGGAGGAGATGGATCTCACGTCTCCTGTTTTGAACGCGAATCCAGCACGGTCGCGGCGGCAGGGGGAGTATCCGCGGCTCTCTCTCGGGAACGATCCCGCGCGCGGCGAAATCCTCTATCGCCGCCATTGCGCCGGATGTCACGGACAACGCGGCGAGGGTGACGGCCCCGGTGCATATGGGTTATTGCCCCGGCCTGCTAATCTGGCTGAACACGAGTACTCCCAAGACCGCCTGAGCTTTGTGCTGTGGAATGGAGTCTCCGGAACCGCGATGCCCGCGTGGCGCGATCTGCCGGTCCAGGATCTCGCATCGCTTGCTGGTTTCGTGCGCCAGTTTTATGCGCCACGCAGTGAACCCGAACTTCCCGGGCAGATCTTGGAATTGGGCGCGAAGGTATACGCCGGCCACTGCGCGCAATGCCACGGCGATGAGGGCGCCGGCGATGGCTCGGCCGTTCGCGAACTCCGCATGGTGCCCGCCAGTTTCGCCGGCGCGCGTCCGAGCTTCGCCGTCAGCCTGCGCGCCATTCGTAGCGGAGTGGAAGGCACGCCCATGGCGCCATGGACCGGTAAGTTGAGCGAAGCCGAGTTATCCGCGGCTGCATACTTCGTTCGAGGTTTTTATAGACAATGATCGACGTAGTTGTTCTAACCACCATCGTTTGTGCCGCCGTCTTCGCGGCCGCGTGGCTGCTGCGGCCCGATTTCCGGGCGTGGATCGAACGCCCCAAGCACCGTTTCCAGGAAAATGTGCGAAGCTACGATCAAGAGCGGGGCAAGAACGGAAACCGGCATGAGTAAACAGGAAAAAGGCGGCATGACCATCGTCCTGCTGGCCTGCACTGCCGTGGGCGCGATCACCGTCGCGGCAACTCTCCGATGGGCGCCCGAACGTGAACGGAGCGCCAGGGTTCCCGCCATCGCCACGGAAGAATACGGCAAGCGATTGCTGGCTCAGACAGCGGAGCTGCTGGGTCCTGACGTTGCCGACCCAAAAATGCGTTTCAACCAAAGCCGGCTTTCCTGCGGGGCCTGTCACTTGGGTACCGGAACCGAGCCCGGCACCTTGGGCCTGCCTCCCGCCTTCGGCCACTATCCAAGATTTTCGGGCCGCGCCGGCGGCATGACCACGATTGAAGACCGGGTGAACGAATGCATGGTGCGCAGCATGAACGGGCGGCCTCTCCCGAAAGAGAGTCCGGAGATGATCGCGATGGTTTCCTACATCCGCTCGTTAAGCGATCAAGACGCGGCCAGCGGGGCCAGCCGGCGCAAAGCGAATGAGCCACCCACGTTCAAGGCTCCGAACCGCGCGGCGAATCCCAATGCAGGCAAACGGATCTTTCAAGACAAGTGCACGGCCTGTCACGGCACGGACGGAGCAGGATTGCTGGCCGCGGCCAATCCAATTCATGGCTACGTGTTTCCACCCCTATGGGGTCCCGATAGTTTCAACACCGGCGCAGGCATGCATCGCGTGCTCACCGCCGCGCGCTTTATCAAAGCACGTATGCCGCTGGGCCGCCCGGATCTGAGTGACGAGCAGGCCTTCGATCTGGCGGCCTTCATCAATTCGCAGCCGCGTCCGGAAATGTCCGGCCTGGAGCGCGATTATCCGGATCGCCGGACCAAGCCGGTGGATACCAGCTACGGACCGTTCGCCGATTCCTTTCCACTGGAACAACATCGCTTCGGTCCTTTTCAGCCGATGGAAGCGTATTACAAGAGCCTTCAGAAGCCCGCGCGCTGAATCGAGGTGCACATGAGCAGACAGCCCCCACCCACACCGGAACGACGTTCGTTTCTTAGCCGCCTTAACGCCAGAGCCGCTTCCGTGGCTGCGCTGGCGGTGGGCGGGATCGCCATGGCCCAACAAAAATCTCCGGCAACCACGCGCTTTGAACCGGCGCGCCACGATAAAGACGATTGGCTGGACGAACTGCCGGGCAAGCACCGGTTGCTGTTCGACACGACCGCCGCCGATGGTCTTGGAGATGCGCTTCTGTTCGCCGGCAATTTCATTCGCGTGAATCGCACTGACTACGGCCTGCAAAGTAGCGAACTTGCGGTGATTATCGTGGTTCGCCACCGTTCCACAGCGTTTGCCTTCAACGATGCGATGTGGGCAAAGTACAGCGTGCCGCTGGCGGCCCGAGCGAGATTTGAGGATCCCAAGACAAAGGTTGCTCCCAAGGCGAATGTGTTTCGAAGTGAAGACTATGGTGAGATGCTGAATAATCGAGGCGCCACGCTCGATGGCGTAGCGAAACAAGGTGTACAATTCGCCGTCTGTTCGATCGCCACCCGCGCTATTGCCGGATTAGTGGCGGCGGCGGTGGGAGGGAACGCGGAAGCCATCTTCGGCGAGCTGGTTGCGAATCTTGTGAGCAATGCCCGCATGGTACCCGCGGGAATCGTCGCCGTAAATCGCGCTCAGGAGCGTGGGTACTCGCTGGTAAGTGTATGATTGATTCATGATGGAGAGGGCGAATATGAAACAATTACATCTGATGTGCGCTTACGTCGCGCTTGGGGTTTCGGTTGCCGCCGCGCAATCCCAAGTCAAGAAAGCAACTGTCCCCGGGGTCAACAACTTCGCTCACGTGGAGACGACCGTCGCATGTGCCGGCGCCACCACTCCGGCAGCGCTCGCCGGGATCAAGAAGATGGGCTTCGCATCGGTCATCAATTTGCGCCTGGCAAACGAGCCGGGCGCCGACATCGAAGCGGAAGCGGCTGCCGCCAAGACCGCTGAAATCAACTTCGTGCATCTCCCCTTCAACGGAGCAATGCCCGATCCAGCGGTGGCCGATCAATTCATGAAAGTCATCACCACGCCCGCCAATCAACCGGCATTCATCCATTGCGCCAGCGGAAACCGAGCGGCAGCCATGTGGATGATCAAGCGCGCGTTGATCGACAAGTGGGATAACGATCGTGCGTTAGAAGAAGCATCGCAGCTCGGTCTGACCAGCCAGCCGCTGAAGAATTTCGCGCTCGAATACATTCAGGCACACAAGAAGTAAGCCACGTGGCCGCTCCTTTGTATCCGCTCCGCTCGAGGCTCAGTTGCAGAGAGGTAGCCACGAAGCGCTCGTCTTCTACCAGCATGATGGTGGACCGTACAGATGCATCCTCGGCAGGGATTGTGTTTACGCAACTGAATCCTACCAAGCGCTGATTCCATTCGTACAGCCGGCAGCACATCCGCCTCACGCCGGATGTAACATGAGTGAGAGGCGTTTCCATGATCCAGAATCCTTCGCGTAGGGACCTCGCCGGCGTGTTCGCGGGCCTCTTGATGCCGGCATCTCTGGCCGCCCAGCGGCGCCGGCGGCGGGCGGTGGTGGTCCGGCGGAGCAGAATTGTGGTTCATCCGGGACATCCGATTCGCCGCTCGGCGCGCATCAGCGTAGTGGTCCGGCCGCCGCGGCGGGTGGTGGTATCCGCGCCTCTCGTCTTTCTTTCCGTGATCACCTTCGGCGCCGTGGCCATGGCGCTGCCTCAGCGCGAGCGGTTGATCTGGCAGGACACCGACACCATCGACCGGGACGAAGACTGGGTGGAGTCGAACTTCGGCGTGGACGACCGCGGCGACGCGCTGTTTCTTCAGGTGGAGGGCCGCCTACAACTTGACTTCATGGACGTGACCTATGAGAACGGCGAAGTGCAGGTGGTGGATTTCGAAGAGAGATTCTACACCAACCAAACCTTCCGGCTCTACGAGATTCCCGGCGTGCGGAATGTAAAGACGGTGCGCCTGGTTGCCCGCGCACGCAGCGACGCGGCTACACTGCGCTTATATATGAGTCGTTGACTTTGGAGGGTGCGAGCAGGGGCACGCCGTCCGACACGCCGACACCCGGCCACGATCCTAGCGGGGCCGTGCGGCTCCGGGGAACAGGGCCCGTTACTGGGTCTTAGATACGGCGCAGGAAAAATTGCCGGCGTCGTCAATGCTGCCGGATCCTTTGTAACGCGCGACCTGGGGGTAGGGGCAGAGAGGCCGCGTGCGGTCCAACTTGCCGCTTGTCTCGTGCGAGGCGATGAGCTGGTCGGGAGCGGTCCCACGCGTGACCCACGCATCCAGCGGTCCCACGCTGTCAAACTGGTTCGGGCCTGAACCTCCACCACAATGCCCCATGCCGGGCGCCATGAACAAGCGGGAGAAATCGCGAACGGCAGTGGCGCCGCCCATCGTCTTGGTGACATTTTCGTAATAGGCCACCGTGTCCTGCGGCGCCACCACGGGGTCCGCCCAGCCGGCATACATCAGCAATTTCCCACCGCGTTTGCGGAACCTGCTCAAGTCCGTATCCACGGCGGCGAGGAAGCCCAGTTTCTCATTGGCGTAGGCCAGGTCCCGGTCCCAATCGAGAGTCCGGTAGCTCCAGTTCGGATCGTGAAACAGGAAGTAACGGAAAACCTCTACGCGCATTGGCTCCGGAGGGTTCAGAAGATACTGCCGCCAACTCTGGCCGCCGATGTCCTCGCTGCCCATGGGGAAGCCGGCGAAAATCCGTTCCTCTGTCCGGGGGCTCCGGGGGCCGGCCCAGACCTTGCGCACCGCGGCTTCTTCGCCGGGCGTCAGGATCTTCGACAAGTCGACCTTGCACCGCCGCGGATCTTCGGCCAATCCATCCTTCAAGCCGTCGGAGGCGTCACACGCGGTGACTACGGCCTTGGTGATGAGCGATAATTTCGCCTCCGGTAACACCGGCGAGCCGTCCTCCTTGTGGAGCGCCAGCCAGGACCACGCAAAACCGAACGTTTGCCGGATGCGATTGTTCGCGGGCGCGCCGGCAACGATGCCGTCGTAATCTTCCGGATACCGCTGCGCCTCCGAGATGGCCTGGTGGCCGCCGGCCGAACATCCGACGAAATACGACTTGTCGGCGAATCGTCCCAGGTGAGTCCGGACAATGAGCTTGGCGTTTTCAGTCATCACATGGACGGAGCGGTAGGCATAATCGACCACTTTTTCGGGATGGCCTTGCCCGAAACGCAAGTCAGTCCCGTTGTGCCCGGTGTTGTGGCTCGCGGCGGCGAATCCTCCCCGGAGCGCGCGCGCTAAAGCAGGGTAACTGATCGCGCCGGAGTAGCCACCGTTGCCGACGCCTTCGAATTTGCCGTTCCACGCGGATGCAGGCGGCATCCAAACCTCAAATTCGATCTCGGAATCGGGCACCGGGCGCGCGACCGCCTCCACGCGGCAGAACGCGGGCAGAGAACCCGTTACACCTGGGAATGCCCCAGGCGGCTGCAAGGACGAGGAACGAATGGTCACATTCGGGATGGTCATCGCCGTCAGCTTGTCGCAGGCCGTTCCTTCGGCCAGACAGAGAATCGGAAGAGCGATGACGGCGGCACACAATCGAACATTTCGCATGTTCAGATCGTACACGATTTCAGGGGACTCGGGTGCTTACACCATCTGGCGACTGGCTTCAGCGCATCTCAGCTTTCGAAAAATCCGCTGCCTGCCGGGCGGTCCCGGTGAGTTCCAGGATATGCAAGCCGGTATTGGCGCGATCCGCCGCGTAGATGTAGCCTCGACCGTCCACTTCCACGTTGTTGGTCTGGATGGCGATCTTACAGCGCTGCTCCGCGCCCTGGCCCACGCAGCGTTTATCGGTATTGGCGGTGACCGCAGGGATGAAGTAGCCGATCTCGCGCGGCCGGTAGGGATCGCGAATATCCACGGCACGCACGCCCGCGTTGAAATGCGCGATAAACATCACGCGATTGTAATAGACCGGCGTGAAGCTCTCATGCAAGGAGTGCGTGCCGAAGCGCCCGCCGGCGGTGCAGAAATTCCCGCTGTCTTCGGGCACCGTCCAGACGGAGGCGCCGATGGGTTTCGATTCGGTGGTGATGTCGAAAATCCGCGCCATCTGGCGGCTTTCCTGGCACTCATTGGCGGTGGTCTCGCCCACGAACATCATGAAGTCCTTCACCTTGCCGCTTTTTTGCCCCGCGAATTCGGCGAGCTGCATTTGCAGTAGAGGAAACGCCGTGTGGCCGCCGATGTCCTGCGGCAGGTCCACTCTGGCGATCACCGGGTAGCGCAGGTTTTCATCGGTGGGTTCCTTGGGTCCGTTCAACAGTTTGTCCCGGTCGACGATTTCCATCACGCCGTCGTGCGCAACCTCATAGGCAATGTACAGGCGGTTGCCTTTCGGTCCCGTCGAAATGGCTCCGTGCATGGCGCCGGGCGTGGGTCCGCGCGCGCCGGGCTGCTGTCCGGGTAAGCCGAAGCTGCGGATGAACACAGGATTAGCGGGGTCGCTTAAATCGTAGATCTGCATCATCCGAGTGGTCCGCCACCCCACCACGCCGGAGACCAGATACGCAATGCCCGTGTCGCA
>CAMAUG010000014.1 GCA_945861255.1 Candidatus Sulfopaludibacter sp. SbA3 | reverse complement strand
ACCCTCTACCAAATCCTACAGGTTCTCAGCGTCACCTTGTTCGAGCAAACGCCCATTCTACGGGCCTTTGACGACACTTACTCCCAGGAAAAATCAGACCTATTTTCTAACCAGTTGAGCCTGCTCGACTTATAGCCGGACACTACTGACAGTAGATTCCCTCCCGTTCGATTCAGGCGAATGCCTGATGGGCACTCTCGGGCGTAGACGTTAGACTCAATCCGATGGACCACTGCCGCCAGTGTAATTCGACCCTGAAATCGGACGAAAAGGAATGCTGGGGCTGCGGAGCCGGTGTCCCCGAGCAGAATTCCCGACCCAGCTTTAACGAGCGCTTCCGCAAGGTGGTCAAGGTCACCTTCTTGATGTTTGCAGGCTTGACCGTGGCTTCGCTGTTCGTGGAGTCGCTTTCGTTCGTGAAATGTATCAGCGGGCTCCTCGTACTGTTTTTGGTGAAGAATTCGGCAGACTACATGGCGGAAGCAAAGAAGGGCTAGATTACTTCCACGGATCGCCGACCAACGGGAGGCGCCGGAATCAACCATCAGTACGTCCGGGCCGCCAGTCAGACAGGCTGCGCCGGCAATAAAGCTGAGACCCGTCAGCGGCTTCCCGATCGACCGGGCGTGACCGGATCGCCCAGCAGTTAGTGGGGCGCAATCGCTGAGCAGCGACAGCCCGAGGCTATCGCGCCGCCAAACGCGTAGCTCCGTCCAGGCGGATCACCTCGCCATTCAAGTACCGGTTTTCGATGCAATGCCGCACCAGAGCCGCGAATTCCGATGGCGCGCCCAGCCGCTTTGGGAAAGGAATGGAGGCGGCCAGACTCTGTTGAACTTCGAGCGGCAACCCTTCGATCAGGGGAGTCATGAATACGCCCGGCGCGATGGCCAGCACGCGCACGCCGAACTGCGCGAGTTCGCGCGCCGCGGGCAAAGTGAGCGACGCGACGCCGCCTTTCGATGCCGCGTATGCTGCTTGCCCAATCTGCCCCTCGTAGGCGGCCACGGATGCCGTGGAAACAATTACGCCGCGCTCGCCGTCGTCCAGCGGATCGAGCTTTACCATATCTCCGGCGGCCAATCGCAGCATGTTGAACGTGCCGATCAGGTTCACTTGAACGACACGGGTGAATTCCTCGAGAGCCATCGGCCCTTCGCGCCCGACGATGCGTTTCGCGGGCGCAATACCAGCGCAATTCACCAGAATGCGCGCGGGACCGTGCTTTTCGCGCGCAGCGGCGATGGCGTCCGAGGCGCTTGCGGAATTGGAGACGTCGCACGGCACGAAGAAAGCGCCTGGCAGTTCGCCCGTATTCAAGTCGAACACCGCCACGCGCGCACCGGCGTCCAGAAGCTGAGCGGCGGTTTCCCTGCCGAGCCCGGAGGCGCCGCCAGTGACGATTGCCGCTTGTCCGTCAACCTTCATGTGTCACGTTACTCATCTTCATTTTTCGGCCGGGCCGGTGCGAACGCACTGCTCTGATTATGCATCACCGCAAGCGGGCAGCGATGGCATTTCATGCCGACGGTGCCGCCGGTGAGCCGTCCGTAACGCTACCACTCGCTCACGCTCGCGGGCCGGAATCGGGACTGCCGTGGAGGCTGCGCCGTCTGTTGCGTGCGGATTCCGTGCCGCGCCGCTGCCGTCGCACGAACTCCAGCCCGAATGACGGCCTCCATTTGCTACACTGAAGCTTCCCCATGCGCTTCGGTGTCGTCGTGTTTCCGGGTAGCAACTGCGATCACGACGCGTGGTACGCCCTGACGCACAACTTGGGCCATTCGGCCGAGTTCATCTGGCACGATTCGACTTCACTGGGCTCCGTAGATGCCGTGATCCTGCCCGGAGGTTTTTCCTACGGCGATTATCTGCGCTGCGGGGCCATCGCCAAGTTTTCTCCCGTGATGAACGCTGTCAAGAAGTTCGCCGCGGAGGGCGGCATGGTGCTGGGCATCTGCAACGGGTTCCAGGTATTAGTAGAAAGCGGATTGCTCCCCGGCGCGCTGTTGCGGAACCGCGGTCTGAAGTTCGTCTGCCGCCCGGTAAAACTGCGCGTGGAAACGACGAATACCCCATTCACTTGCGCCGCGAAGCCCGGGCAGATTCTGACAATTCCCGTGGCCCACGGCGACGGCTGCTATTTCGCCGACGACGCGACGCTCGCCCAGTTGCGGCGGGATGATCGCGTTGTGGTCCGGTACATGGACAACCCCAACGGCTCGCTGGACGACATCGCCGGCATTTGCAACGAACACCGCAACGTGATGGGCATGATGCCGCATCCGGAGCGCGCCGCCGACGATCTACTGGGGTGCAGCGACGGCAAAGTGATTCTCAGTTCCATGGTGAACACCCTGATCGCGACTACGCAGGCCGCGCCGGCGGCGGCACCCACGTTGGCGGCGCATACGCATGAGTGATCTGACTCCGTTTGAGATGGATAAGGTCCGCTCCATTCTGGGGCGGGAGCCGAACGAAACCGAAACCGGCATCTTCACGGTGATGTGGAGCGAGCACTGCTCCTACAAAAGCTCGCGCATTCATTTGAAGAAGCTCCCGACCAAGAGCGATCGCGTGCTGGTAGGGCCTGGAGAGAACGCGGGCATCATCGACATTGGCGACGGCTACGCCATCGCGTTCAAGATCGAATCGCATAACCATCCCAGCTTCATTGAGCCGTTTCAGGGCGCGGCGACCGGCGTCGGCGGCATTCTGCGGGATATTTTCACGATGGGCGCGCGGCCTATTGCCGTGATGGACGCGCTGCGTTTTGGCCCGATCAACGATCCTGAACATGGAGACCGCAACCGCCGCATTGTTGAAGGCGTGGTCGGCGGGATCTCGCATTACGGCAATTGCTTCGGCGTTCCCACGATTGGCGGAGAGACGGTATTCGAATCGTGTTACAACGGCAACCCGCTGGTGAACGTGTTCGCGCTGGGAATTTTCAAGCACGACGAGATTTTCTTCGGCCGTGCGACGGGCGTGGGCAATCCCGTGATCTACGTGGGAGCGAAGACGGGACGCGACGGAATCAAGGGCGCGTCGATGGCCTCGGCTGAATTCGACGAGGATTCCAAGGACAAGCGGCCCAACGTGCAGGTGGGCGATCCTTTCATGGAGAAGTTGCTGCTCGAGGCGTGCCTGGAGGCCATGCGCACCGGCGCGATCGTGGGCATTCAGGACATGGGCGCGGCGGGGCTCACGTGCTCCACTTGCGAAATGGGCAGCCGCGCGGAGACGGGCATCGAGATCGATCTGGCGCTGGTTCCTAAGCGCGAAGTGGGCATGACGCCGTATGAGATCATGCTCTCCGAATCGCAGGAACGCATGCTCATCGTCGCCGAGAAGGGCCGCGAAGCCGAAGTCTTCGCCGTTTTCAAGAAATGGGGCCTGGACGCGGTGACCATCGGGCAGGTGATGAGCGATGGCATGTTGCGCGTGAAAGACCACGGCAAGGTGGTGGCGGAAATTCCGAATCGCCCCCTGGCGGATGAGGCGCCTTTATATGACCGGCCGCACAACACCGCGCCCTACCGGCCGGCGCCGATGGAGCCTCCCGCGGAATTAAGGATGGAAGCGCCGGCCGTTTCGATTCGCGATTTGAACGCGGATCTGTTGGCGCTGGTAGGCTCCGGTGACCTTTGCTCCAAGCGCTGGATCTGGCAGCAGTACGACTACATGGTGCGCACCAACACCATCGCCGGTCCCGGTGGAGACGCCGCGATCGTTCGCATCAAGGAAACGGGCACCAGCGTGGCGATGTCGCTCGACGGCAACGGGCGCTATTGCGCGCTGTCGCCGCGTGAGGGCGCGCGCCTGATGGTGGCTGAGTGCTGCCGCAACTTATCCACGGTGGGAGCAACGCCGGTGGCGGCCACCAACAACCTGAACTTCGGCAATCCCGAGCGGCCCGAGATCATGGCGCAGATCGTCGAGGCCATCGAAGGATTAGTGGAGGCGTGCATCCATTTTGAGACGCCCATTACCGGCGGCAACGTCAGCCTCTACAACGAAACGCTGGGCGAAGCCATCTGGCCTACTCCGGTGCTCGGCATCGTGGGATTGATGAAAACGGCGGCGCCCGTGACCATCCCGTTCAAGGAAGAAGGCCGCACCGTGATGCTGCTGGGCGGCTTGGGCAACTGCGACGCCACGCGCTTCGGCGGCACCCAATACGCGAAAGTGGCGCTGGGAAAGATGTGGGGTTTGCCGCCCGCGCTCGATATGGACTATGAGAAGCGTGTGCAGTCGGCCATCCGCCGGATTGTGAATGAGGGTCATGTGGAATCGGCCCACGACGTCAGCGACGGCGGCCTGGCGGTTGCGCTGGCAGAATGCTCGTTCAACGGAATCGGCGCGGCGGTGGAAGTCTCCAGCGCAATGCGGCCGGAGGTGGCGCTATTCCACGAAGGGCCGTCGCGTATCGTAGTTTCGACGGCGTCTCCGGAGGCAGTGGAAAGCATCGCGCACCAAAACAATATCGAGGCATTGCGTATCGGAGTTACAATGAAAGAGAGATTGCGGATCGATCACAATTCCGTGACGTGCGTTGACTCCCCCGTCGAGCCGCTGCGCAGTTTTTGGGATCAAGCTTTGGAGTATCAGCTGACACCGCAACATGCCTGACACACTGTTTGACGAGCAAACGGAGTCGAGACCCGATGGCTTCCACGACGAATGCGGCGTGTTTGCCATCTACGGGCATCCGGAAGCCGCGAATCTGACGTATCTGGGTCTCTACGCGCTGCAACATCGCGGCCAGGAGAGCGCCGGCATCGCCTCAACAGACGGTTCCACCATTTATTGCCACAAGAGCATGGGCCACGTGGCGGATATTTTCACGCCGGAAGCCTTGGGCAGCCTGCCGGGCGATCACGCCATCGGGCACACGCGCTATTCCACCGCGGGCGATACGGCGCTGTTGAACGCCCAGCCGTTCTCGGTGGCATGCAACAAGGGCAAGATCGCCGTCGCTCACAACGGCAATATCACGAACGCCGGCGAGTTGCGGCGGGAACTGGAACGCGACGGCTCCATTTTCCAGGCGTCCAGCGACACCGAGGTGATTCTACACTTGGTTGCGCGTTCGCGCGAGCGCACTTTGGCGGGCGCGCTGCGCGAGGCGCTGCTGCAACTGGAAGGCGCGTTTTCGCTGGTGTTCCTGGCTGAAGACCGCATCATTGTCGCCCGCGATCCACGAGGGTTCCGGCCGTTGGCCTTTGGACAGATGGAGCTTTCCGGCGGCGCGTTGGGTTACGTGTTCGCGTCCGAAACATGTGCCTTTGACCTGATTAACGCGGCCTACATCGGCGACGTGGAACCCGGCGAAATGGTCATCGTGAGCCGCGATGGCATGACCAGGGAGCGGTACGCACCCATTTTGGACCATTCGCACTGCGTCTTCGAGCATGTGTACTTCTCACGTCCGGATTCCATCGTATTCGGACGCCCAGTGGAGGAATCGCGCGAAAGACTGGGCCGGTTGCTCGCGCAAGAGCATGGTGTGGACGCCGATATCGTGGTGCCTGTCCCGGATTCCGGCGTGGCGGCCGCGCTCGGTTACGCGGACGAGTCGGGCATCCCCTTCCGGCAGGCGCTGATTCGCAATCATTACGTGGGCCGCACGTTCATTGAGCCTTCCCAGGCGATCCGCGACTTCGGTGTGAAGCTGAAGCTGAACCCCGTGCGGCATTTGCTGGAAGGCAAGCGCGTCGTGCTGGTGGACGATTCCCTGGTGCGCGGAACCACCAGCCGCAAAATTGTCCGCATGGTGCGCAGCGCGGGCGCGCGCGAGGTGCACCTGCGCATCTCCTGCCCGCCGACGATTTCGCCGTGCTTTTACGGCGTGGATACGCCGAGCCTGGCCGAGCTCATCGCCGCCAATAACACCACCGAAGAGATCCGCCGCTTCGTCGAAGCCGATACGCTGGGCTATCTTTCCCTTGCGTCCCTGCGGGAGGCCGTCGAAGACCGCAATCACGACTACTGCTACGCCTGCTACACCGGCAACTATCCAACCGAATTGGTTAACATCCAGGAATTGATGGCGGCCAAAGACCGCCGGGGGTGATTTGGGTGATTCGCTTTCACCCGCAGCGGAGTACCTGCTGCCAGACTGGCCGCGCCAGCTGCAGAGTAGCCAATGTGCGTCCTGGGCATGTCGTGCGTCGAGTCGGATTATTTTGGAGCTCATCGAGCGGCTACGCCAGCCAACACATGATGCTGATGTTCCTGGCATCTACCAGATGCTCGATAAGGTTTGGTCTTGATCCCGTGCGGATCAAAGAATCTGGACAGGGGGTGTCAATGACCGCATCTAAATCTAACAACGCGTTGAACACGGACCCACAACGCCGCCGCTTCGCTCTGCTGCTGTGCGCCGGTTAACGCAAGAGTCAGGCTGGGCCAGGATGCGCGCGCATTGGCGGCGGTGACTTGGTGGTGAGGTGAGGCGGCGGCCGGCCCCCACTTCGATCCGAACTCGGGCCGGCCGCGACGGCCATGGAGGGTGGGTGGGTGGGTGACCGCATCGTACCGGGTGCCCCGCATTGGGTGTAAAATTCATAGACATGCGACTCGAATTATGGTTGGGCATCGCGCTGACCTCTCTTTCCCTGGCCGCGCAGGAACACGTGGGCCAGTACGCCCAGGCCGACATTGAACGCGGCTCGCGTCTGTACGCAGTGAATTGCGCCTCCTGCCATGGCGTGGGTGGGGACACCATCCCGAACGTGGATCTCAAGAGCGGCCGCTTCCGTAACGCTACCTCCGACGAAGACCTGGCTAAAGTAATCACGAATGGCCTTCAGGGAACCGCCATGCCTCCGCACAAGTTCGATGCAGCGGAGTTGAAGGGTGTCGTCTCCTACCTTCGAACCATGCGGGAATTCGGAATGGGCGCGGTGGCGCTGGGCGAGGCCTCGCGCGGCAAGAGCGTACTCGAAGGCAAGGGCGCATGCCTCAGTTGCCATCGCGTGGAAGGCAAAGGCTCGCGGGTGGCGCCCGACTTATCGGACATCGGCTCCATCCGCTCGGCGAGCGCGCTCGAGCGGTCGCTACTCGATCCGAACGCCGCGATGCTCCCCGTGAACCGACCCGTGCGGGCCGTCACCAAGGCAGGCAGAGTGGTCACCGGACGGCGGCTCAATGAGGACACGTATTCAGTGCAGCTGATGGACGACAAGGAAAACCTGGTTTCCCTGAACAAGGCGGATCTGCGCGAATACAAGGTCATCTCCACTTCATCGATGCCATCGTATAAGGACAAGTTGAGCGCCTCTGAAATGGCCGACCTGCTGGCATATCTGCTCGCCCTGAAAGGAACGAACTAACATGACTCGGCGCACCTGGCTTCTTTGCCTGATCCCCTTCGCCCTTTCCGCGCAGGTCACCTCGGACCAACTGGTGAAGGCCGCGCAGGACCCCAAGAACTGGCTCACCTACAACGGCTCCTATATGAGCCAGAGCTATAGCACGCTCGCGCAGATCACTCCCGCCAACGCCAAGAACCTGGAGCAGAAGTGGGTGTTCCAAGTGGATTCTCTCCAGAAATTCGAGAACCGGCCGCTGGTGGTCAACGGCGTCATGTACCTGACCCAGCCGCCCAATGACGTGGTTGCGCTGGATGCCCGCACGGGGCGCGCGTTTTGGATGTACCGCTACAATAATGCGGCCGATGCCCGCCATTGCTGCGGAGCCATCAATCGCGGCCTGGCGATCCTGGGCGACACGCTGTTCATGGGGACCGTGGATGCGCACCTGGTCGCCATCGATGCGCGCAGTGGCCGCCCTTTGTGGGACACCAAAGTGGCCGAGGGCAACGCCGGCTACGCGTTGACCCTGGCGCCGCTGGTCGTCAAGGACAAAGTCATCGTGGGCGTTGCGGGCGGCGAATATGGCATTCGAGGCTTCATCGCCGCCTACGATGTCAAGACCGGCAAGGAAGCCTGGAAATTCTATACGATCCCCGGCCCCGGCGAGCCGGGCCACGACACTTGGGAAGGCGATACCTGGAAGTTCGGCGGGGCTTCGATTTGGGTGACCGGCTCGTACGATCCGGAGTTGAACTTGACGTATTGGGGCATCGGGAATCCTGGGCCGGACTGGAATCCATCGCAACGCAAGGGCGCCAATCTGTATTCGGATTCGGTGGTCGCTCTCGACGCGGATACGGGCAAACTCAAGTGGCATTTCCAGTTCACGCCGAACGACCCTTATGATTACGATTCCGTGCAGGTGCCGGTGTTGGTGGATACCGCCTGGCGGGGGCGTCCGCGCAAGCTGATGCTGTGGGCCAACCGCAACGGCTTCTACTACGTGCTGGATCGCGTGACCGGCGAATTCCTCTCCGGGAACTCGTTCGTGAAGGTCACATGGGCGAAGGGACTCGACGATGCCGGCAAACCGATTGTGACGCCGCAGCCGACGAACACGCCTGTATTCCCCGGCGTGCAAGGCGGAACCAACTGGTATTCGCCGTCGTACAGTCCGCGTACCGGGCTGTTCTACATTTCCGCGTGGGAAGACTACGCCAGCATCTTTCTGCCGCAGGAAGTGGAATACAAGGAAGGGCTTTCTTTCACGGGCGGCCGCCCGGTTGCCCCCATCATCGGCGCCAGAAGCCCGAGTCTCCGTGCCAACCAGATCAACGCGGGCGCGGCCGAATCGATCGGCTACGGGTCGGTCCTCGCCATCGACGTGCGGACGGGCCAGAAGAAGTGGAAGTTCGACATGATCGACGTGACCGACGCGGGCATCCTGACCACCGCGAGCGACGTTCTGTTCACCGGCGGGCGCGAAGGTTATTTCCACGCGCTGGACGCGCGCACCGGAGCGCTGCTGTGGAAAGGAAGCGTGGGCGGCCAGGTTTCGGCGGCGCCAGTCACCTATGAATTGGACGGTAAGCAATACGTGGCCGTGGCCGCCGGCCATGCGATGTTCGTTTACGGATTGCGGGAGTAGGATCGCGCGCCGCCGCTCAACGCCGGAGTCCGGCCGTTCGCTGCGCTTTCCCCCCGCCCGGTGCGTTTTGATTGTTGCGGATTCCGCGCTATGCTAATAGTGTAGTTCCGGCTTCATTCCTGCCTACTTGGTCCAGGCCGACAAACGAGAGCAATCTATGGCATATGTAATTGCGGAGCCTTGCATTGGCGTGAAGGATGCGGCGTGTGTCGACGCCTGCCCTGTCGACTGCATCCACCCCAAGAAGGATTCGGACAAATTCGCGAACGAAGAGTTGATTTACATCGATCCCGTGGAGTGCATCGACTGCGGCGCCTGTGTGCCTGTGTGCCCGGTTTCCGCTATCTTTGCACTTGATGACCTGCCCGAGAAGTGGTCCGAATTCGCGCAGAAGAACGCCGTGTATTTCGGACGCTAGCGGCGCAAACGAGCCCACGAACAAATTCCACTGGCATGCCCGTCGCTCAATGAACCGTGTAGCGGGCCTTCAGCGCGAAGGGAGCCACCTCGGCGTAGAACTGCTCGCCGTTGGAGCGCAGCATCTGGTAGGTGCCGCGCATGGTACCGACAGGCGTCTTCAGTGGGCACCATGACGAATACTTGAAGGCCTCGCCCGGCGCAAGGACGGGCTGCTCGCCGACAACACCCGGGCCCTTAACTTCGCGGACCTCCTCGGTGGCGTCCGTGATGATCCAGTGGCGGCTCAAGAGCTGCACTGTCTCGGTTCCCTGGTTCGTGATGCGGACGGTGTAACGGAACACCCATTCACCCTGTTCGGGGTGGGAATTCTCGGGCGAGTGTTGCGACATCACCTCCACACGCACACCCTGTGTCAGGGCATCGGAGAGCGACGTCAATTCTGGCTTCGAATCGGTCATGGTGCAAGCTCATCATAGCAGCGGCGGGTGGGCCGGAGCATGGCGCCGCGCTCGCACTCCACTGCACCCCTCGCGTGGCCCGGCATCGCGGTTTCCGGCGGCGGGCTGCTACGATGTAGGAATCCCTCGCTATGGCCCTGCGTTTTTACAATACTCTCACGCAACAGGTGGAGCCGTTCACTCCGCTGCACGGCAACGTTGTGCGCCTGTACACGTGCGGACCCACGGTCTACAACTACGTCCACATCGGCAATTTGCGCACGTTCACTTTTCAGGACATCCTCCGGCGGTGGTTGCAGGCGCGTGGTTACAAGATGGACCACGTGATGAACATCACCGATATCGAGGACAAGATCATCCGCCACGCCGCGGCCGCGCAGCAAACCATATACGAGTACACGGCACGCTACACCGAGGCGTTCCTGGAAGATACCGCGACGCTTCGCATGCAGCGCCCGGAGCGCTTCGTGAAGGCCACCGAATGCATTGACGACATGGTGGCCGCCATCCAGACTCTGGAACAAAAAGGGTTCACTTACATGAGCGAGGGCTCGGTCTATTACCGCATTGCCAAGTTTCCCTCATATGGGAAGCTCTCGCACAACGACTTCAGCGGCATCCGCGCCGGCGCGCGCGTGGACGTGGACGAATACGACAAGGCCGACGCGCGCGACTTCGTACTGTGGAAGGCCAAGAAGGACGAAGAGCCGGCATGGCGCACACCCTTCGGCGAAGGCCGTCCCGGCTGGCACATCGAGTGTTCCGTGATGGCGATGAAGTATCTGGGCGAGACGCTCGACATTCACACGGGTGGAGTGGATCTGACGTTCCCGCATCACGAAAACGAAATCGCCCAATCGGAAGCGATCACCGGGAAGCCTTTCGCGCGCTTTTGGCTGCATGCCGAACATCTTTCCGTCGACGCGCAAAAGATGTCGAAATCGGTGGGGAATTTCTATACGCTGCGGGATCTGACCGCCGAAGGCTACGCACCGGAAGCGATTCGTTATTTGCTTGCGTCGGTGCACTATCGCAAGAAGCTGAACTTCACATTCGAGGGCCTGAAAGCCGCCGCGACCTCCATCGAGCGCCTGCGTAATTACAAGCGCCGCCTGGAAACGGCGAAGTTCGCGCCGGGAACCAATTCCAGGTTGGCCGAACGGACCCAAGCCGCGCTGAAGGCCTTCGACGAGTCGTTGGACGACGATCTGAACACCGCCGAGGCGCTGGCCGCCGCGTTCGAGTATGTTCGCGATACGAACACCGCCATGGATTCCGGCGAATTCCAGGCCGGGAACGCCGCGGGCGGTTTGGAGTTTCTGGCGCGGTTCGATTCGGTGTTCGATGTGTTGCAGCCCACGCAGAAGACCGGCGGCTTGTCCGATGCCGGCATCGACGCGATGATCGCGGATCGCACGGCCGCCAAGAAATCCCGCGATTTCGGGAAAGCGGATCAGATCCGCAAAGATCTCGCGCAGCAGGGCGTGATTTTGGAAGATACGAAGGACGGAGTCCGATGGAAGCGGCAATAACATGAAGTTCGAGAGCCAAACGGTACATGCCGGGGATCGCAAGAAGCCGGGGAATTACATCCCCGTCACAACGCCGATCTGTACGGCGTCGAGCTTCGTGTACGACTCGATGGAGCAGCTCGATCGCGTCTTCGCGCGGGAGGAAGCTGGGCCGGCCTACGCCCGCTACGACAACCCGACCAGCAGCGCGCTGGAAGAGTTGGTGAACGAACTGGAAGGCGGCCACGGTGCGTTTTCCTGTTCGTCGGGTATGATGGCGCTCCACATCGCGGTGACTGCCGCCCTGGTGGACCGGCCGAAGCGCATCGTGGCCGGCAACGTTCTGTACGGCGCCACCACCATGATGCTCTCCACGCTCTTCAGCGCGTTGGGCGTGGAAACCGAATACGTCGATATGTGCGACGTAGCGGCGGTGGAGGCCGCGGTGAAGGCAGCCAAGACGGGCGCGGTGGTGATGGAAACTATTACCAATCCGCTGCTGCGCGTCGCGCCGCTCGACCGGATCGCCGAAATTGCCCGCGCCGCCGGCGCTCCCCTGATTGTGGATAACACGTTCACGACGCCGATGCTGGTGCGTCCTCTGGAACTGGGCGCGAGCATGGTCATCCACAGCGCGACCAAATTTCTGGCGGGCCACGGAGACGTGCTGGGCGGAGTCATTGTCAGCGATGAAGCGAATTTCGAAGTGCTCACGACGCTGCGGCGGACCATCGGGCCGAACCTGGGGCCCTTTGAAGCGTATCTGACCATGCGCGGCATCAAGACGCTGGCGCTGCGCATGGATAAACAATGCGCCAATGCGGTCAAACTGGCGGCGTGGCTGGCGGCGCATCCGCGCGTGGCGCGCGTGCATTTTCCAGGCGATCCCGCGCATCCGGACGCCGCCACCACCGCGCGCCTGCTGCCGAAGGGTTACTACGGCTCCATGATCGCGTTGGAGCTGAAAGACGCCGGGCGCGATCAGGTGTTCGCATTCATGGACAAGCTGCGCATGATCGTCCGCGCGACATCCCTGGGCGATGTGCACACGATGATTCTCCACCCCGCGATGTCTTCCCACCGGGACCTGTCGCCCAAACACCGCGCGCGCTTGGGCATCGGCGACAACCTGCTGCGGATTTCGACCGGGATCGAAGCGATCGAGGACATCATCGCGGATCTGGAGCAGGCGCTGGGATCTTAGCGGATGGGGACGGGCCTAAATGCCTCGCCTCATCATTTGGGCTTCACGGCCTCGAAGCGAATCTGGCGCAGCCGTTCCATGTCGCCAGGCAAGCCGTTTGCGCCGGCCGGCATCTTGCTGGCGCTCAGCAGAAACGCGAGAATCTCGGCGTTTCGCTCAGAGTTCAAAGTGCCGGGCTTGTCCGCGGGCATGGATGCCTGGATCTTCTCGAACAGGTCGCCCACGGTTGTGCCGTCCCAATTCATCAGGAATTCCGCTCCCGCCAACGCCGGAGTCTGGCTGCGGCCTTCAAGTTTCGCGCCGTGGCACGACGCGCAGTCGGTTGCGTAGGCAGCTTCGCCGCGCTTGGCCTGATCCGCGGAATAGATGCCATCCCAGACCGATGGTTTCGTTTGTGCCGCGAGCGCGGCGATCACAATGATCGCGGCAGTGGCAGCCAAGAGTAGTGGGCGATTCACGTTTTCAATTCTAACGCGGGTCGAATCCGGAGCGGTACGCTTCGCATGAGCGCCAAACAGTGGGTTCTGCCTCGCGCATTGATACATCCACGGGGAGCGCGTTTTTGTCGAACTACCTCAACTGCCACGATCGGCGTTTGGGGTCCGCGGCGTTGATGACTCGACATTGCCTATGGGATGCTGGGTTCCGTGGCTTAGAAACGCGTCTGCTTTAGAACAATCTTTGAGACAGTTGGTGGACGCGATTGTCGCAAACGATGACGCGCTTTTTTCTAGGCTGATTGATGATTCATCAGCGCTTGCGACCGCGAGTTTCTCCCAGGGCGCAACACGCCAGGGGCCCAGCCCCAACCCGTGCTTCATCAAGGAAATCGGGCACTACATCTATTCCGGCGATACGGCACTGCACTTCGCCGCCGCATCGCATCGGAGCAAAATGGCGGTCAAGTTGATCAAGGCGGGAGCCAACGTCCGAGCGAAGAACCGCCGTGGTGCTGAACCACTTCATGCGGCGGCATTCGGAACTCCCGGTTCGCCCAGGTGGGATCCGGCGGCGCAAGCGGCGACGATTGTGTGCCTTATTGAAGCTGGCGCAGATCCGAACGCCCAGAACTTGGACGGAGCCACGCCACTGCACCGCGCCGTTCGAACGCGTTGCGCGGGCGCGGTACGTGCTCTTCTCGACCACGTGGCGGATCCGGAGATCCGCAATAAGAACGGTTCGATGGCCATGCAACTGGCCTTGCATACCACGGGCCGAGGCGGGTCCGGCTCACCCGAGTCGAAGGCTCAACAACAAGAGATTCTGCTGCTACTACAGGGGCGATGAAAACGACAAGACGTGGAGCCATTCCACCGTCGTCCCGAATGTGGTCTAGCTTGCCGCTGGCTACTGTTTTGGTGGTGTGGCCCTGGCCGGCCCCCGGTGTTGCAGACGGGCACTCGCGTCCTAGTGCAGTCCGCGGGCGGCGCTCGGGATGCGTCTGACGGCGTCGGCCGTTGTCCAGTGGCGATCGCCTCAAGTGGCTAACTTGTTGGCTGGGGCGCGGCACTTGTCGGCGTTGAACTGGTGAGCTGCAAACTTCCGGTTTCGAGGACTACTTGCTCACCGGCCATCTGCTGTCGATGGGCTTTGCCGGATCCGCAGTGATCTCGAGAGCCGCGCAGTGATGGTAGGAATACCCACCGGGAACGTTGTATCCGTGATCCGCCATAAATTGGACCACCTGCAACGTGCATTTCGGGCAATTGATATTCGGGAGTTCGAGGTCAGTCTCCCAAATCATCGGCGACTTCGGATCGACACGCTTCGACGCCGGTTCGCCCGGTTTCGGATAGTGCGGGAACAGGCCGTCAACAAGCACCGGAATCTGCGGTGGGCTCTGAATCTGCGCCCACGTCGAATACGGACCTTTCTCGGTCCACTTCTCCGCGGCGACCGGATCGGGCGGCAGGTCGTTTCGTGAATTGACTGCTAATGCGACGCGGTAGTGGCCGGAGTGGAAGACCGTTTCCTGAATCTTCAGGTGAAACTTCGATCCGCCGGTGACTTTGGTCGAGGCGTCCGTCAGTAGTTGCGCGTTGTCTACATTGGTGGCCGGCAGGCCGCACGGTCCGGCCTTCTGCGGATCACCTAAGTCGTTCGTCTTGACCCAATCCGCAGGCTCCAGCAACTTGAAATGGGCGAAGACGGCAAGTGGCAAAGCCGTAAGCCCGACCACGAGAGCGATTGGACGCAACGCGATTTTCATTCAGTTTCTCCTCAAATAAAGGTATAAAACACCCAGCCTACCACGCTCTCGTCGCGTCCCGGAGCTTGGGTGTGTCAGGAGACGTTTACAGGGACCGGCCCCGCCACTCCAGCGCATGAACCGCCCCGTGCCGCTGCACCGCGCCTCAACTGATCTGTGCTTGACGGGTTAGGAGATAGAGAGCTTTGAAACTGCACCTCCCCCGCCGGGATTGACCAACTGGTTCACGAAATCCCCACCAGCTCCCCCAGCTTCGGTGCCGAGCGTGCTGGATATCCAGTACGCCTACCCTTCGGCGAACAACAACAGGAAGCTGGCCTCGCAGACCGACGTGATCAGCGGCGAGCAGATCACTACACGTACGATGCGCTCAACAGACTTGCGAGCGCCGTGACCACCGACAACCCCAGTGTGACGCAATGGGGGCAGAGCTATAATTTTGATGGGTTCGGAAATTTGACGGACCAGAATGTGATTAAAGGCTCAGCCCCAGAGATGCACGTGGTGTACAACGCCTCCACCAACCGCCAAACCGGCGACACCGCCGACTTGAACGGCAACATCGGCTTGAACTACGTGTATGACATCGAGAACCGTTTACTGCGGCCGGGGACTGCGGGGTCGACGACTCAGCAGTATGGTTACGATGCCGGCAACAAGCGCGTGTGGCGCGGCAGCGCGTCGCCCGCATTGGATGAATTCACGTTCTGGGCGGGCAACCAGAAGCTGGCGACCTACGCGCTGGCGGTGAACGGATCGAACGTGCGGCACACGCTCACCGGGACCAACGTCTACTTCGGCGGGCGTACGATCGCCAAGGGGGCCTACAACGCGGGCGGGACCAACGACAAGGTTACGCTCACGTCCATCGCGCAGGACCGCCTGGGTTCGATGAACGGCAAGTTCTACCCGTTTGGCCAGGAGCGGCCCTCGGCAACCACGAACGACAAGGAGAAATTCACGGGGTACTTCCGGGACGCGGCCACGGGCTTGGATTACGCCGATCAACGCTACCATGCCCCAGGCGTCGGCCGGTTCTTGACCCCCGACCCGTACGACGGCAGCGCGGGGCCAGGACACCCGTCTAGTTGGAATCGCTACTCGTATGTTCTGGGCGATCCGGTCAACGGCAGCGACCCGTCGGGTCTACTGACTTTGATCATCGGTGGCTTCCAGCCTTTTGGCGATAGTGATGCATCCTTCGGTGCTCCAGGGACGGAGTTTAACGAAGCTGTGTCAAACTTCTTCGGTGAGGCGGCTCAAACCTTCACTTGGGGAGGGTTTCAGTTTGGACCGGGCGCCGACTTGTTGGCGGAGTTCATCTCCAACTATTCTTTTGCAGAAGGCGAAAAGTTGAACATTGTCGCGCATAGCTGGGGCGGCGAACTGGCGAAAATGTACACATGGATGGATGGGCGCCAGATCGATACCCTAATAACATTGGGAACGCCGCAGAGGTCGGACATCAACATCAATATGGTCGGCGTCGGCACCTATTTGAATGTCTACTCAAAGCACGACCGCACGCAAAAGCTCGGCGGCCCGTGGTTCTTGTTCCCTTTGACGATCCTCGGAGCTTTCACTTTCCCATTACCTTGGCATGTCGGTTCTGCTGGAAGAACGGACCCATGCGCGATCAATATTGGGATAGATTACACAGCCGAAACCGGCAACGTTTCCCATGGGGACCTCCATTCCGCCCCTGTGTGGAACGCAATGGAAGCATGGCTCGTGCGAGCGGGATACGGGCTATCTCCGGTCGATCTGAACGCGGAATACTGCAGACCGCAAGCATATTATCCTCCGCCCGAAGTTGCGCTCGATTACTGGAACACAAACCCTTACACAGGGGGACCGTGGTGAGTGAGTGCCGCACCGCGAAGCTCGTGAGCATCCCGAGACCAAGGGATACCAATCGGTTAGGCCATAGCTGCCACCGGTCGAGGCACCGCCTTGACTAGATAGGACTATTAATGAATCGCTATTACTATTTCCCCCTATTGAACCTGGTGCTCGCGCTCCTGATCACCAGTCGTAGCAGCGAAGCCAAAGACCAAACCTTATTGGTTGAAGCCGCTCGTGTTCGAGACACGCTGCGGGAGAGAGCGGCTGTCAATCGGTTCGCGGAAGTGAGACTAAGGGATAGCAGCGTTAGTACCGGCAGAATTGCAGAAACTGAGGATGAAGCCCTGAAACTTAACCTTAGCTCTGGGCGAGCTGCCCCCCGCGAGATCCTGATCCCCTATGCTCAGATCTCAACGATCCGGCTCGATCTCGGCGCCAGTCGCGGCTGGAGAATCTGGGGGGCGATTCTTGGGGCTATGTTCGGTAGCGCCCTCGGAGTCATGGCAACTATGAATTCAACCGAAGCGACGACATTTACCGCATATTCAGCAGGCGCAGCTGGTGGCGGCTATCTCGGCTACAAATTGGGGGCGCGTCATCGACGTAGGTTGATAATCGAGGTTCACTAGGCATTGTTGCGGGAAGAGTTTGGCAAACGGCGCGATGAAATGACAGGAGCCACGCGCAGATCCTTTTTGAAGATAGGGAGAATGTTTTCGGCGTTGGCCCTCCCCCATACGTTGAAGGCCGGTCCACCCTTCCCTCCTCTCCAGCAAAAACGCAATTCGGCGCCTCTCCTGAATGAAGCCGGAAATATCGCTTCCCGTTTCGAGGGAGAGTGCCAGTACTTCGACGAGGATCTGGGTGGCGGCTTGACCATTGAGATGACGAAAATCCCTAGGGGCACGTTCGCCATGGGTTCGGACGAAAGGCCGGAGGAGAAGCCACCTCATACCGTAACGGTGCATGAATTTTTTCTCGGCACCTATGAGGTAACGCGAGAACAATGGCGGAAGGTCTCTGCGTTGCCGAAAGTCCGCCGGAAGCTAGGGGCGATCTATCGGCTGCGCGAAATGCCTGAGGAGGTGGAGAATCAACTGCCCGTCGATGGAGTGTGGTTTCGGGACGCGCAAGAGTTTTGTGAGCGGCTGCGCAGGGCGACCGGCCGAACATATCGGTTTCCCAGTGAGACCGAATGGGAGTACGCCTGCCGCGCGGGCACATCGACGAAATATCATTTCGGAGATGCGATCAGCCTTGAGGTCGCAAATTACAATGCGCTTCAGAGGCCACTCGGGCTGGAGCCGGTGGGAAGCAAGAACGCCCCCAATCAGTTTGGCCTTCATGATATGCATGGCAACGTGCTCGAATGGACTGAGGACTGGGCACACGAGAGTTTCACCGGTGCGCCGTCCGATGGTAGTGCCTGGCTTGCACCGGGCAGCTCGTCGCGCCGCGTAATGAAAGGCGGGATGTTCCTGTGGGGTCCAGAGCGCGCTCGGTCATCCGCACGGACGTTTTGGCATACATCGGGAACCGCCTCTGGAATCGGATTTCGTCTCGCGCTGTCTATCGGAGACTAACTGCGCCTTTCCAGCGCAACCTCACTCCTCGATGACCTTTCGGACGCGGGAGCGTTTGACCAAGCTATCGAGGACGATGGCGAGGGCCTGCTGGTCGGAGTCGGAGAGGGAATCGACTTTCTGGTAGAAGCGGTGGAGTTTCGTGGTTGTGAATGCGGGCCTCGCCGTTCAGGTCCCGGGTGGGGGGGGCAGTTTCAAAACGCTCTAGCTCCTAACCCGATCTGTGCTTGACGGGTTAGGAGATAGGGAGCTTTGAAACTGCCCCCTGGAGTAGCACCTTTCTACTTCTCTTTTTCGGATTCCTCGCTGGTCAGTCCCAGGCCCATTGATCGGGAAGGTTGGTGCCGAAAGGCCCTCCGTACGTTTCCGACGCCGTTAAATGAGAGCAGACCAGCCACTGCCCATAATGCCAGGTTCGAGCTTAATCCCAACAACGACAGTGATGACGGCTAGCGCTGGTAGCATGAGCCCTTCAATAATACCGAAGACGAGTAGCAGAAAACGTCCGAACGACATTCCGTAGTCTCCTCAAATGCACTGGCTGCCCAGCGTCATTTCGATAGTCGCGCGCGAAGCAAACCAAATCTGCGGCGACGACTGGCGAATTCCTTCCGGAAGGTTAGCAGTATTCGATTCCACTACTGAAGCACAACCCCCAAAGTACCGGGGCTCTGCCGACAATGCTACTCTCGGCAGGCCCTCACCGCGATTCGCCTTCCGAGAGACAACTTCCCCCTTCGGGTGTTAGTTATCTAGCGGAGTGCAGATAACGATCGCCCTTCCGGGTTTCACTTCTTCTCTCGCCATCTCAAGCGCCGCGCTGTTCGCCACCTCCACGGCATCCATCCTTGGATCATTGTTGCCGGATTTCTGAACGCACCGTTGCATTGTAGTCGGACCTGGCAAGTCCGGATCACGGATTGCAGCTGCCGCGCACGCTTGGGGGAAACGCGAGTAGCAATACACGCTGGCCCATCGCGCTTCCTCAAATATCGATTTTGGAACCAGTGGGCGCAGCGTCTCCAAAGGAATCTCAGTGTTACCAGCCTTAGGCACGATCGCTCCGGAGTCAGCGGAATTTTTCTTAGTCTGTGTCACGGAAGATTTCTTTGACTTTGGGAGGGGTTGGCTCTTAGTAGATGTTCCCGAATACTGGGCAACAAGGGTGGCATCGGTCTGAATCTGCAACAGCGTCACAGCAAAGATCATACGTGCGCAGGTAATTGTCATCATTCTTATCCGTATTTCCAGTTCTAATTCCCTCGTTGAGCATCAAAGCTGAGTGCTTGCAGGATTTTGTCGTCGCGCTTCAAGAGCAGCCTCTCTGACTTGGAGTCAAACACCATTTCCGGTCGGCGTTGATTCAGCCATAACGTTCCTGAGTCTTGGCCGGTCGTAACCTCCATCCGCACAAAACCGAACTTGCGATCGTCGTCGGCATCTTTTTCTTCATAGTAATAGTAACGGTATCGCTCCGCCGCCGACGTTGCTTTGCTGCGTCGCCCAAATACTTCTGTTAACACTCCCAACGGGTCGGTCATCATCAAGGGCGGCGCAAGCATTACCCACGATACCGTTCCGACCTTGCTCCAGACGCTGGCTCCCGGGGCGCGATAATGCCGGTGAAAGAGCAATCGACCATCCTGCTCAAAGCGGGCGATGTTTTGAGTCGATTCCAGGACGATTGCTCCTTCCGTTGTGGTGAGGGCCACCGGGGCTTCGTCGTCGCCAAACTCGTATTTCGCCAACTCTGTGATCTTTCCATCCTTGACACCTATCTTTGCGAGGTTTTTCTCGCCAGCCACATAAACGAAATCATCGCGTACCGCAAAGGGCGCGACGTCCTCATAGCCGCGCGGTAGACCGAATTCCGGGAGATCCTTCACCCATTTCTCTAAATTGGGAGTTGCGGGAACGTCCGGCCAAATGCCCTTTCCGGACTGGCGATCGAGGAGATCAACGTGCTCCTGCCCCAACACGAGTACCCCACGTGAATGCCCCAGAAGGGCCTTCGGATCGAAGCGGCCCTCGTGTTTCCACATGACTAGACCGGTTTGTGAGTTGAGCGCGAAAACATTCTTGTCCTGGATGATGTACAGAGTCTCCCCATCCAGCACCATGTGGGATGCATCCTTGCCGCGCAACGCGGATGCCCGCCAGACCAGCTTGCCGTTGCTATCCAGCCGGATGGGGCCGTCGTGGGAGACGAAGGCAATGACGAATGAGCCGGATTTGTCGGAGAGTAAGGGAGCCACGCGCCAAAATCTTTGCCGGTACTTGGGGGCTTTAGCCATTCTCGGCCCTGCATCTCTTACGTCCTCCTCCAGGATGCCGGATGCCTGCCATCCGGCCCGGCCCGCCGGAAGGTCCCACAGAGAGAGAATTCGACGTCCGTCCCGGTTTTTCCCGTACATAAGCGCTGCGCCATTGTCGAGAACTCCGAGCCAGACGGGATCGTCGGCGATCTGGGATTCCGCCTGCCATTGCACGACGCCGTCCGACGTTCGAACGGCCGCCATGAAGTAGCGGTCGTTCTTGTTATCGCCGTAAATCGCGATTTGATCGGTCTGGGGCGAGTAAATGTACTCGCGTATGTTGCCGAGGGGGTGATCTTTGGAATCGAACCGAGTGGCGCCGGTTTTTGCGTCCAAAATGGCAACCCGGCCTTTTTCAGGACTGTGGCCGATGAGAATCGGCGACGCAATCCCGGTGAGAATGAAGCCGAGATCGAGTTCGTCAAGGTAGTTACACCGGAACGAATAGCGCACCCCGCCGCCGGGTACGACGGGCTTGCAGTCGCGGAGGTCTGAGCGCGACCAGACCACCTTCCCGGTAGCTCCATTCAGAAGCATGGCTCTTCGATCCGTGCTCAGGAAAACCGTCCCGCCAGGCATCAATTGAAAGTGCTGAATGTCCCGGGTGTCTTCGTATATCCAAGCTGACTCGGCAAAAGAAGAGGCAGTGCCAACAACCAGAATCCAGAGCAAAAAAGAAACTGTGCGTAGCATCGTGATCCTTTCCAATGTCAGAGACGGGATTGGCTCGTCTTGCCTTTTTCGCGCCGCCGTCGATACACGACCACTGCCACAAGGCCTGCTCCGCAGAGAAGAAACGTCGAGGGTTCCGGAACAGGCGAGCCGTTAAAATCAACCAAGCCGAATCGGAGGCGGTCGTATTGGACACCCCCTCCGTGCCAACATGAGTGAGACACTCCTCGACCGCTAATTACAGAGCAGGGCGAGAAAGAATCTCCATCCATGAACAACCATAAGGTATCCGCGCCTACGCCAGCGACTTTGCTGCCGGTGGGACGTAGGGAGCCCGAGCGAAGCGAGAGCGAGTGTGTTGGACATGGATGATCGATTGGGGGTGCAAGTCCCCTACAGGGCCTGTTGGAGGCAACTGTGAGTCGAAGGCAACTGCGCGGTACCGTGAGGGCGCGTGGGGAAGAAGCCGGAGGCAAACTGCAGCACCGAACGCAAGTGAATCCCCGTGAGGCCGGCCTGGTGGAGGCAAGCGTGCTCGCAAACGCGACGCCCGATATTCAACCGTGGTCAGGACGGTGTGGGGGACGGGGGCGGCAGGACATTGGTCATTCTTACTCCAAGAGATCTCTTTGGGTCCGCGAAAGCGGTAGGGCGGAAGGTATTGAGAACGACCGTTCGACGCCCAAGGAGAAGTCGGATCTCCTCGTATTAGCGACGAAGTTGGTGAAAGCCAGCGGAGCGAAGGGGGAGATGGATTGAAAAGCGCAGAACCACGGCAATTGGCCTTCGTGTTCGCCGACAGCCCGCAAGGGGACAAGGGTCACGGCCCGCGGGACGAGTCCCCTGGGAAGCGGTTCTTGGTGCATACAGCGAAGGGCAACGGCCGGATGGAATCTGCTACTTGCACGGCCGTCGAAAGACGGTTGATGGAGTCAGTGGCGTCGGCGCGCAACCTGGCGCAGGCGTTGCTGAATGTGTTGCGAAACAAGGGCGCGCCCGGCGTAGACGGGCGGAGTGTGGAGCAGGTGGTCGATGAGGCCCCGGCTCTGCTGCCTGAGTTGCAGAAGTCTCTTCTCGACGGAACGTATCAACCGGGCGATATCCGGCGGGTATGGATTCCAAAGCCGGGAGGCGGCGAGCGCGGCTTAGGTATTCCGAACGTGGTGGACCGATGGGTTCAACAGGCCGTACTCCAAGTTCTGGAGCCGATCTTCGAGCCGCGGTTTCATCGCAGCAGTCACGGATTCCGCGCCCACCGGGGTGCTCATACTGCCATTGCGGAGGCGAAGCAGTATCCGGGAGAAGGATATCGGGTCGTGGTCGATTTGGATTTATCGAAATTTTTCGATCGAGTCCATCATCAACGCCTGCTCAACCGTTTGAGTCAGCAGGTGGACGACAGCGGAGTTCTGAACCTGGTGCGGCAGATGCTGAAGGCGAAGGTGGTGTTGCCGGACGGTACGAAAGTTTCCACGGAAGAGGGCACTCCACAAGGCGGCCCGCTGTCCCCGCTGCTGTCCAATATCGTCCTGGACGAATGGGATTGGGAGTTGGAACGACGTGGACTCCGGTTCGTGCGCTACGCCGATGATTGTAATATCTTCGTGCGGAGCCAACGAGCCGGGGAAAGGGTCATGGCCTCGACGCGTCGATATCTGGAGACCCGATTGCGGCTTCAGATCAACGAGGCGAAGAGTTCTGTGACTCAACCGGAGAAGGTTCACTTCCTGGGATTTCGGTTTGGAACCGACAGCGGTCCGAGCGTCGAGGTGCTGATATCGGCCAAGACGAAGGCGAAACTCCACACGCGGATTTTGGAGCTGACTCCAAGACGCTGGGGGAGTTCGCTACGGGTGTGCATGGAGGGACTGGACAAGTATTTCCAGGGTTGGGTCGCCTTTTTCCGGATTTGTACTGACGCAGGAGCGAACGAATTCCGAAGGTATGACGCGCACGCACGCCGCAGGTTGCGGGCTATCGTGATCTGCCAGAAGAAGCGGCCCCGCTTTCTGTACCGGCACTTGGTGAGACGAGGTGCCAGCTCCGGGCAAGCCGCCGGAGTCGCCTATTACAGGCAAGGTATCTGGTCTCGCAGCAACCGACGGGGAATGACCAAGGCCTACCCCAACGCTTGGTTTCACGGCCAGATCGGTTCGCTGTACGACCGCTGGCGCGTGGCCAACCCTCTACCGCAAGTTCCCAGCCAGCTCAGTCTGGCATGGTGAGACATCGATCCAAAGAGCCGGATGCGAGGCCCGCAAGTCCGGTTCTGTGAGAGGCGCGGCGGGGTAACCTGCCGCGCCTACTCGACCCGGAGTGCCACTGGCAGCAAAGTCGGCCCCGATCCGAAAGTCCACCCCAACCCCGAAGTCGTCGCCCAGGCCAAGCGCCGACGCTTCACCGCCGAATACAAACACGCCTTTCTAATGGAAGCCGACCAAGCCAAAGGCACCGGCGGCATCGGAGCCCTGCTCCGCCGCGAAGGCGTGTACTCCTCGACCTTGACGGCTTGGCGGCGCGAGCGTGAAGCAGTCGTCCGCCAGGCGCTGAGCCCGCAAAAGCGCGGCCCAAAATCCAAGCGCGATCCATTCCAGGAAGATAATCAAAAGCTGCTCAAGGAGAACGCCCGCCTCACCGAACAACTGCGTAAGGCCGAGATTATCATCGACGTTCAAAAAAAAGTGGGCACGCTGTTGGGGTGGGCCCTCCCGACGCAAGACGAGATCGACAAACTATGATGGACGCCGTCCATCGGCTCGCACCCACGGTCGGCATCGAGTCAGCCTGCGAGGCGCTCGGCGTGGCTCGCGCTTCGTTCTATCGCCAGCCGGTGTTCGGTCCGGCGCTGCCGGTGCCTCCACGCCCCTCACCGGCTCGTGCCTTAAGCCAAGAGGAACGCGGAACGGTTCGCGCCGTGCTCAACTCCGAACGCTTCCAGGATTGCGCTCCCGCCGCCATTCAGGCCACTTTGCTGGATCAAGGCCAGTATCTGTGCTCCGCTCGAACCATGTATCGTCTTCTCGAGCAGGACGGCGCCACCCGCGAACGCCGCGATCAACTCACGCATCCCGAATACAAGAAACCGGAGCTGCTGGCCACCGCGCCCAATCAACTGTGGAGCTGGGACATCACCAAACTGCGAGGCCCCGCCAAGTGGACCTACTTCTATCTCTACGTCATCCTCGATGTCTTCAGCCGCTACGTCGTCGGCTGGATGATCGCGCCGCGCGAAAGCTCCGTGGGTGTGCGACCCACAAGGTGTGATCCGGCAGTTTTCTTTTTTTGCAGGTATAATCCTAACGTATACATACGTTAGGATAGGAGGCGCCCATTGCCTGAGTCCCTTCAGTAGTGTCCGGCTATAAGTCGAGCAGGCTCAACTGGTTAGAAAATAGGTCTGATTTTTCCTGGGAGTAAGTGTCGTCAAAGGCCCGTAGAATGGGCGTTTGCTCGAACAAGGTGACGCTGAGAACCTGTAGGATTTGGTAGAGGG
>CAMAUG010000013.1 GCA_945861255.1 Candidatus Sulfopaludibacter sp. SbA3 | reverse complement strand
CGCCTAAGCGGTCGAAAAAAGGTCTGCTGTGGCGCTCTCGCGCCGCATCAGAAGAGTCGATTGACCAGAATTCCGACTGGAATCTCGCGGACCTTAGGTTAGGGCCCACCGATTCCACTGCAAAATCGCCTTTTTCAACAAACTCCTAGAAGTCGCCTTGGCGGAAGCATCGCGACCATCGCCTTCGTCGAATCGATGACCACGATGCCGCCGGAATACGTGAGCGGTGGTGATCGCTCGGGCGCGATTATTTTTCCTCGGGGGGCGCGATGTTGGCGAGTACAGCGTTGAACAATTCCTTGCGTTTGGCCAGTTCGCGCTTGGACGGCGGAATCTCCTCACGCCGGTAATCGTGATCGCCGTAGCAGGATTTGCAGCGGACCTTCGCGGCCACGCCGTCCAGGAGCGACACGATCGCATGGTTGGTCAATCGGCGGCACTTCACGCAATAGTCGTCGATCTCGTCACCGAGTCGCAATTCCGGCATACAGTATTAGTGAGTATATAATAAGCGCGACACGAGGGCCGCGGTACCGCACATGCTTCAGAAGAGGCGCGTGGGCGGGCTCGCCCAGCCACGCCGCATGCTGGGGTATGTTTGAATGAGACTTTGGCAAGCATGATCCCCTACGCAGACCTGAAGGCGCAATACCTCGCCCTGAAGCCTGAAATTCACGCTGCCCTGGAACGCGTCTTCGAAAACAGCGCCTTCATTCTCGGGGCGGAGGTGGAAGCGTTTGAGAACGAATTCGCGGCGTATCAACAAGCACGCCACGCCATCGGTGTGAATTCCGGAACCAGCGCTCTGCACCTGGCGCTGCTGGCGGCCGGAATCGGCCCTGGCGACGAAGTCATCACCGTTCCGTTCACGTTCGTCGCTTCCGTCGCGGCCATTCTATATACAGGTGCGCGCGCGGTGTACGTTGACATCGACCCGGTCACGTTCAACATGGACCCCGCGCTTATCGAGCGCGCCATCACGCCGCGCACCAAGGCGATTCTTCCGGTTCATCTGTACGGCCAGGCCGCCGATATGGATCCGATCCTCGAAATCGCGCGCCGCCGCAACCTGGTGGTGATTGAAGACGCCTGTCAGGCCCACGGCGCCGAATACAAGGGCCGCCGCGTGGGCGCGCTCGGCGATATCGGCTGCTTCAGCTTCTACCCAGCAAAGAACCTTGGCGCGGCAGGCGAGGGCGGCTGCGTGGTGACCCAGCGCGACGATCTGGCCGCCAAGGTACGCAGCTTACGCAACTGGGGGCAGAAGGATCGTTATCTGTATGTAGACCGCGGATACAACTACCGGCTGGAAGGCATGCAAGGCGCGATTTTGCGCGTGAAGCTTCGCCATCTGGACGCCTGGACGGAAGCGCGCCGAAGTCGCGCGGCGCTGTACCGGAAGGAACTGGCCGGCGCGGATTTCCAGACACCCAAGGAAATGCACTACGCGCGCCACGTCTATCACGTGTTCACGATCACCAACCCGCACCGCGAGGAATTGCGGCAATCCCTGGCAAACCAAGGTATCCAGACGGCCGTGCATTATCCCCTGCCGGTACACTTGCACGACGTTTATCGAGATCCGGCGTTTCCCGCCGGGTCGCTGCCCAATGCGGAGGCTGCGGCGCGGCAAGTGCTGTGCCTGCCCATATATCCGGAGTTGAGCGACGCCTCCGTGCGGGAGGTTGCGGCGGCGCTGCGCGCCGTGACGGTGGCCTGAAAAACCCGAACGCCGGTTTGGCCGGCGGCAGTCGGACAGGTTTCGCCTCTGTTGGCCGAGGCACAACACGTTGCGTGGCAACGGGCCCTCGAGGCCGCCGCCGGTTCCTTCATGGCTGGTTAGTACTGTAACTTCCGGTACTAAAAGCCGGTGACGTTTCGCCGAATCTTCGGCTTGTGGAAAACCTGAATTCCGCGTAGTATAGCCTGGGGGTATTGCTTCAGTTATGAAAAAACCATTTGTGTTTCTTGCGGGAGCGGCACTGGGGATGACGTTGTACACGGTCCCCGGCAATGCCGATGATGAACGAAAGACGTTTCGAGCGAGGTTGAGCGGGTTTCAGGAGGCGCCGAACGCGATTTCGACGGCGGCTACCGGACAGTTCCGGGCACGGCTCAGCCAAGATGGGGGTTCCCTGGACTACGAACTTGTGTATCAGGACCTTCAGGCGGACGCGCTGTTCTCGCACGTGCATCTCGGCCCCATTCACCAAGCGGGGGGGATCATGTTCTTTCTCTGCGGAGGCGGCAGCAAGCCCGCATGCCCTGCGCGCGGAGGCACGGTAACCGGAACGGTCACGCCGTCCGACATCATCGGACCGACGGGCCAGGGTATTTCGGCCACCGAGTTCACGGAGGCCATACATGCGATGCGATCGGACGCGGCATATGTGAACCTGCACTCCACACTGTTAGCGGCAGGCGAAATTCGCGGCCAGATCAACGATGAAGGCCGGGATGGCGATAATCGAGGAAGGCCGAAAGGCAACTAACTAACCGTTCCCGCGGGTGAAGCGCGTCTGGAAGAGCCCGGACGCGCGCACTCGATTGCGGCGCATCAGTACTTGGGCGCTTTAATGCGCCCTTCCCACAGGCTCTTGTTGTTCTCTTCGCAAGAGTACTCCATCATTTCCCAGTCCGGGCGCAACGTGAAGGTGCGCGTGTTCTTCCAAGGTTTGGTGAACGTCTTGGGGTCTTCCACGGTGATTTCATACGCCAAGTGGCCCATATCGGTGCGTGTGAACCGTTGGGTGAGATGAAGCTGATCGCTGTGCGGGTGGCCGATGGTGTCCAGCCGCGTCTTACCGTTGAAGTTGACCGTGTCCACCACCAGCGTGTCGCCGTCCCAGCGGCCCACGGAGTCGCCAAACCACGTGGGAATCTGCGTGCGGTGCGCACGGCCATCGATGGGGAATACCACGTACCAACTGTTCTGTTCGAACAGGATCGACAGGTAGGTGGAGTTCTGCATGATCTGCATTGGCTCCGGGGAATTGATGGAGCGCGTCATCCCAAACGGCAGACATGCACCGGTGTAGTCGCCCTCTTCGGCGTGGTATTTCTTCCACTCGGTCAACCCCCAATCGGTGAAGGGTAAGTCCGCCATGCCTTTTTGGTTGGGCGTGTCCTTGGTCATGTCCGGCACGTAGGCTTTCTGCCAAACGCCGCCCAGATCGGGTTTGCCGCTGGGCAGGCGCGGCGCGGGGCCGGCCGGCGGTTTGAATTCCTGCGCGCCCGCGGAAGCGGCGAAGGCGAACGCGAACGCGGCGGCCCACCCGGCGGCGCTGCGACCACGCCGCTTCACTTGCCTGCTCCTGCGGCGTTCGACGAGCCCAGGAACACGCTCTTGCCTCCGGGCAGTTTGACGGAACGCGCGTTGCACGTTTTCGAGCCGTCCTTGGCCAACCAGCCCTCCACGCTAATCACGTCGCCGGGCTTCAGTGTGTCCTTGCTCCAGCCGTTGCGCGTCAGCGTATTCGGCGGGCCGCCTTCGCATTGCCACTTCACCACAGCGCCGCCGTCGTCTTTCACATCCAGGTAAATCCAGATGTGGGGATTGGTCCATTCGAGCTTGGTCACCGTGCCGTCGATTTTGACCGCCTGGTTGCTGTCGAACTCCGCAGCGAAGGCGTGATGCGCCAGCGCGGGCGCCGCGGCCAACCCGGCGGCGGCGGCGAACAGAGCGAGTTTACTAGTCATGCAAGCCTCCAGAACACGCCTACATTATCACATCCCCCACGCGATTCCAGGCGGCGTGCACGGTGCGCGCTACGCGCACCAGCGCGAGACGGAGACAGGAAGGGGCGCGGGAGAGCAGACCTGGCGGTTGGACGGATGCGGACACGCGGCTTGGCGGTTCTCGGGGTTCGGCCCGGGGGCGCCGGCTTCCTGCGATGAAACCCATAAACACAATCTATGGGCCAGGCCGTTGCCAAACCCCGGTCCCGTCGTTGACAATAGACCTTAACCCCATTATCTAGGTTGGTGTCCCACCCCCTGAAGGAGAACAATGAGCAACATCAATTTGCATGACTTCCTGGAGCTTTCGTATACCGAGCTCGAAGAATTGAATCTGAAAGCAAAGCAACAAAGATTGAGCCGCGTTCCCATCGAACAGATTCGTGAAGAGCGCCTCAAGTACCTGGCCGGCGAAAAGCGCATCAAGGCCGTGACCGTCATGTTCAGCGACCTGGAAGGCCGCCTGCACATGCTCGACTACGATAAGAAGTTCCTGCTGGGCAGCTGGGACAATCTGACTTTTGATGGCTCCTCCATCCGCGGCTTCACCGCACAGCGCGAAAGCGACTTGCGCCTGGGGATCGACTGGGCGGCGTTCTACTGGGCTCCGTCGGATTACTTTGGAGCGGGCAAAGTGCTGGTGTTCGGCGAGGTCATCGACAAGGATGGCAGTCCATACGCGGCCGACCTGCGCGGCGTCTTGAAATCCTACGCCAACCAGCAGTACAAGAAGAACGGTTACACCCTGAACGCGGCGAACGAAATCGAGGGATTCCTTTTCGCGGGCTCCGAAGCCGAGCGCTCCTACCATGTGACCGGCAAGTTCGAATACCTGAACTCCGGCGGCTACTATCACTCCCTGCCGGGCGACCCTCTGCGCACCTTCATCGACCGCGTGGCCGAAGTGCAGCGTGCCATGGGTTTCCAGAACGAAAAGGACCACCCCGAAGTGGCGCCTTCGCAGTTTGAAATCAATTACAGCTACGCCGAAGTGGTGGCGGCCGCCGATCACATCCAACTCTATAAGTTCATTTGCCGGCAGGTGGCCAACAAGATGGGCTACACCGCCAGTTTCCTGCCCAAGCCCGTGGTGGGTGTCAACGGCAGCGGGATGCACACGAACGTCTCCATCAGCAAGGACGGGAAGAACCAGTTCTGGGATCCCAAGGGCCTGGAGAAGCTGAGCAAGCTGGGCTGGGACTTCACCGACCGTATCCTGACCGCCGGCAACGACATCTGCCTGATACTCAACGCCAGCGTGAATGCCTATCGCCGGCTAGACCCGCACTTTGAAGCGCCCAACCAGTTGATCGCCTCGGCGGTGGATCGCGGATCGCTGGTGCGTATCCCGTTGGGCAATCACCGCAGCATCCGGGTGGAGGTCCGCGCCGTGGGTCCGGACGCGAACCCCTATATGGTGCTGTATTCCATTTTCAAGACGGGCATCGACGGGTCCATTTCCAAGATGAAGGACTTGCGCTCGGCCAAGCGCTACCTGCCGGACAACATTTACGACGCGATGGAGAATTTCAACAAGTCCGAATGGACCACCAAGATTCTCGGCGCGGACGTGAAAGCACGATACGCAGAGCTGAAGAAGGCATCGGCGGACCGCTGCCCGCGGCTGCTGGGCACCATTGTTAAGGCGCAGGAAGTACAGTTCCACCACGAGGTTTACAATCAGTACCTCTGGAACCAGTTCTAAGCGGCGGACGCTGGAAATAAAGCAGACGGCCCAGGGGCAACCTTGGGCCGTTTTGTTTGGGTGCGGGACGCCGGGGTCCTTCCCAGCCATTATGATGAGGATATGGAACTCGACCCTCGATTCGTGATCCACGCCGCGTCCGAACTCGCCGAGATGTATGGGCCACCGCTCGAGCGTTCGGTCCGCAAGCAGGTTGACCACCTCGACGAATACTGCCGCGCGTTCATCGCTGCGTCGCCGTTCGTGGTGGTGGGAACGCAAGGAGAGACAGCGGCGGACAACTCGCCGCGCGGCGATGTGCCCGGCTTTGTGGAGGTGGCCGACGATCACACGCTGCTGCTTCCGGACCGGCGCGGCAACAACCGGTTGGACTCACTGCATAATTTGATCCGCAACCCGAGCATCGGCCTGTTGTTCCTGGTGCCGGGCGTGCATGAGACGTTCCGTGTCAACGGTGAAGCGGTTGTGAGCCGGGACCCGGCGCTCACCGCGCGGTTTGAGATGCAAGGCAAGCTGCCGCGCGCGGTGGTTGTTGTGACGGTGAAAGAAGCTTACATTCATTGCAGCCGCGCGCTGGTTCGCGCGGATCTGTGGAACCCCGCGAAGTTCACGTTGCCCGGCGTTGTTCCCAGCATGGGAACGATGCTCGCCAAACACACGTGCGGCTTCGTGGACGCGCAGACCTTCGACGAGGAAGCAAAGGTGCGAGTACCGGTAACCCTCTACTAGAAAGTAGGGAGGCAGGGGATGCGGACCCAAGATTCGGCGTGACAGCAGGGGGACCGCTGCGCGGTGGGTCGCGAGGCAAGCATGGGTCGAGCCGCCCGGTTCGGTTCAGAATCAAACCGGCTGGGCCAGGCCCGTCAATCGGCCGCCACTTCAATGGGTGCGGGGACCAGTTTGCGGCGTCCAATGCTGACCTTCACGTGATGCAGGCCCGGGCCGATCTGTTCGGGCAGATGAAAGCTGACATCGTAGCGTTGCGGGCGAGGGTCGATACACGCGTATTCCAGGCCAGTGGCGGCGCGGCCGCTCACGGTCACCTCCAACTCGTGGGGCCGCGCGACTTCTTCCACCGTCATCGTAATCGCACGCGTGCCCGGGCGGCGGTGGATTCCGGTCAGCCGGGGCACCGAAGGTCCAGGTGGAATCACGCGGAGCGATACGGGCTGGCACAGCGGCTGCTCCAGCCAGAACAGCTGCACGGGAAGGAGACCCGTGGCCTCCAACTCAGGCAGATCGACGTGAATCAGGCGTATGCCGCTGCGGTCCGGCTCGCTAATGGACGTAACGGCGCCGAAGGAACTTCCGACTGTCACGCGCAGATGCTGCAATCCCGCATCAGCGGGGAGGTGCTCCGCGCGAATGGCGATGGAAGCGAATCGGCCGCGGCACGGGGCGACGGGTTCGCTCGAATGTGCGTTGGTGATACGGCGGATTACGACATTCGCGGGCGGCTCGGCGAGTGACGCGTTCCAGCCCGGCGCGTGTTTGCGCCAAGTGGTCCACATGGACCGCGACGCCACTCCTTCCATCGCCAACACCTGAAGATCGTGGGCGGCCGCGAACTCCATCACATCCGAACGAGTTTTCTCAAAACCGTTGAACCTGAGACGCGCCAGCCCGCCATCGCGCAACGAGCGCTCAACCCACGGCCAGGCGTCGAAGCCGGCTTCCAGGCTGTATACGAAATCAAACTCCTGGCCGTCCAGCGCTGGCAGGCCGCCGTCGTCGGATGTGTGCACTCGCGCGGTGGGGATGTCGGAGAGGTTTTCTTTGGCCCGCGCGGCGCGAACCTGCGAGGGTTCCACGCCGTGGATCTCAAAGAAATGGCGGCTCATGGGACGCATCAGGCGTCCGGTTCCGCAGCCGATTTCGAGCGCCCGCCAACCGCTGCGTTGCGCGAGGCTTACGCGGCGGAGCGCGGCTTCCAGATCGTTCACGATACCGGTAGCCTGCGCGAGAAATTCGGCGTCTTCCATGGCCCGCTAGTGATTGATAATGAGAGGCGTCGAACGTTACTTGCGGCTGGAATAGCGATCCAGTTCGCCCAGCAGCGCCGCCGCGGCTTTGGGCGCGGCGGTGTTGCCGGTCACAATGTCGCGGTTCTTGAGCGGCTTGCCGTAGAGATCGATGTTCCAGTCCTCGTCTTCGCGCAAAGTCGCGCCCGTCAATGCAACACCCGCGAACAGGCCGCGCGACTTCGACCACGTGAGGATCTCCGCGGTCATGCGCGCATCGGTTTCCGCCTGCGCGTTGCGGCCCACGGGTCCCGCGGCCACCGTGGCATCCGCGCCAAGCGTGAATTTCGTCGAGAGCAGCCGGTCCACGCCACGCTCATTCATAATGAGCATGAACACGTCCATCTCCGAGGCGCCGATCTGGAAGCCCACACTGCCGCCTTCAACGCGCACGGCTCCTGGCGCAGACCATCCCGCGCCCTTCTTGCGGCACGACACAAATCCCTTTCCATACTTGCCGCCGATAATAAACGCGCCCTTCTTCAGATCCGGCACGATCACGATGCATTCGGCTTTGTTGAGCAGGTCTTGCGGGATGGACTTGTCGGGAATGGCCATCACTTCCTTAAATGCGTTAGCGGCACTCTGCAGACGCCTCTCGGCGTCGGACGCGGCGGAAACCAGCGCGGCGCCTAGTAACATGACAGCGGCGATTTTCGATTTCATGGGCGATCCTCCTAAATTGTTATCGTACTAAAAACTCACAGATATGGATGCGGGGCGCGCCTGTTACGTTTCGCTCGGATCTCCGGATCAGGCATCTCTCTCGATGATGCTGGAGACTTCGGCTGCCCGTACGCCATACACACGGCGGATCACGCGGCAGATCTCGGCGGCCAGGCGCTCGGGCTTCTCTTTATCATCCAAAACTAGTTCCACTTTCAGATACACATCAGTCCGCCGCATGTACCGATGATACGATAGTGACCGGGAATCGATCGAGGCGAAACGAAATGCGCATTGGACCGAGCCGTAACCGTGAGGGAGCGGATGGAACCGCAGCTGGCAAACCGCTCTCTCAGGGTGGCGGTTCGGCGGAGACTGGCGTTGAGCCTGGTGTGCAGAGAGCGGCGGCATGAACAACCCTGGGGTCCCCGCCGGTTATATCGTGTTCGCACATGGATCGAGTATCGAATCCGCCAACGACAGCGTGCGCGACGCTGCCGCGGAATTGGCGCGGCGCGGCGGTCTGGAGATTGTGGAACCCGCGTTCCTCGAAGGCGGGCGCCCGGATCTGCGCGACGCCGTCGACAAGCTGGTGGCGCGCGGAGTGACGCGCGTCGCCGTGGTGCCTTATTTTCTGACGCTGGGGCTGCACCTGCAGCGCGACCTGCCGAAGCTGGTGGAACAAATCCGCACCGCGCATCCGGACTTGTGGATTGAAGTCACCGCGCCTTTGGACGGCCATCCGGCCCTGCTCGAAGCGTTGCTGGGACGCGCCCGCGAAGCACATGCCGGCCGCCTGGATGCGGAAAGAGAGGAAAGTGCGAGCGAGGTTGATTGAATCGGTGGAGATTGCCCCCGAAGTGCGGCATTTCGTATTCGAAGTGCCTGAAATGGAAACGTTCGCATTCGCGCCCGGCCAGTGGGTGTCCCTCTCCGCCGTACCGGAAGGCCACGAAATAACGCGCGCGTATTCTATCGCATCGGAACCCTCGCGCAGCAACCGCTTCGAATTGTGTCTGAACCGTGTAGCGGAGGGCGCGTGTTCCCCTCACCTCTTCGAGCTGCACCCCGGCGATTCCGTCGACGTGCGGGGACCCATGGGCGATTTCGTCTTACGCGATTCGCCGCGCGAAACCATCTTGATCGCCACCGGCACGGGTGTCGCACCCTTCCGTTCGATGTTGCGGGCACGCTTGAACGAGGATTCCCTGCCCTTCACCTTGGTGCTCGGCGTCCGCTACGAACGCGACCTGTTGTACCGGCAGGAGTTCGAAAACATGGCGCGCCAGTATTCCCGGTTCCGCTTTCTTCCCACATTGACGCGTCCGGAACCGGGCTGGACCGGACATACTGGCCGTGTCCAAACGCATCTGTCCGAAGTGCTGGGCGAACGGCGCGATCTGGACGTGTTCCTGTGCGGGATGCGCGCGATGGTCGACGATCTGCGGCGTATCCTGAAAGAAATGGGATTCGACCGGAAACAGATCCGTTATGAGAGATACGACTGATGAAACGCACAATCCTACTGGCCGCAGCGATGGTGATCCTGTTCGCGGCCGCCGCCGGAATCATGGGCCGCTTGATGCCGGGCCCTCTCAAGGAAGCAGACTACTTCGTGATCGGGTCCGTCGCCACGCTGGTGTCTCTGGCAGGGTTGTTCGTGCTGATGGTACTGACCACCAAAGGCGGCTCCGGCGTGTTCGTCAAACGCCGCCGAAAGTGAACGCAGGTACGCCAGGGCGGCCGGCAGCGCCTCTGTGCGCCGCGCTGTTCGACAAGATGATTGAACAAATTGCGAGCGCGGAACGCCTGTTGCTCGCGCTGCCCGAACACGGTCCGCGGTGGGCGCCCTCCGAAGCCGGCGCCTGGACTACCGGAAGGCTGTTGGGGCACTTGCTCGATTGCCTGGCCGGATTTTGCGCCGCCCTGCAAGCGGCCGAACCCCGCCGGTTGAAACACTTCGCGCGGCTCCGGGACATGCCGGTCAATCACGATTGCGAAGCACAAGAAGCCCGCATCCGGATGAGCGCTTATGCCGCATCGATCGGCGAAGGCATGCGGCTGTTGTCCGACCGCGATCTGAAGCGCCCCATCACGACGGTGTTCGCGCCCGAAGGAGAGCTTCTGATCACCTTGCTTCTAGGCAACCTGGAGCATTTCATCAATCACAAGCATCAGTTGTTTACTTACTTGCAGCGGATGGGTGTCCAGGTGGGAAGCCGGGACCTCTATCACTTCCGAGAAACCGTAACAGAGTAAGATAGAAGGCATGGAAGCCAACAAGAAAACGGTTATCGCGATGGTCGCGCTGGCCGCATGCGCGCGGCTGCTGCCGCATCCCTGGAATTTCACACCGATGGTCGCGCTCGGGTTGTACGCGGGCGCGAAGTGCCCCCGGCTTCGCATTGGCGCGATCGCCACGCTGGCCGCTCTGCTGGTGAGCGATCTGGCGCTTGGGTTCTATGAGGGGATGTGGTACGTTTATGCCGCGTCCTTGATCTCGGTCGCGCTCGGCGGCTTGGTCCGGCGGCGTGAGAGCGTCCTGGCGGTCGCGGCAGGCGCGGGCACGGCGAGTGTCTTGTTCTTCCTGATCACCAATTTCATGCTGTGGGCCACGGGATCCCTGTATCCGCACACCTTGAACGGGTTGGCCACTTGTTTCGCCGCGGCGGTTCCGTTTTATCAGAATCAACTGGCGGGGGACGCGTTCTACACCGTGGCGCTATTCGGGGGACACGCGCTGATCCAGCGCCTGACGCGGCCAGTCTTGCAAACCGCGTAAAGCTACCGCGCCGGCGCGAGTGGAATTTCCCGCACTCCCTCGGCTAGACCGACGATGCGAATCTTGCGCGGGCCCTGGGGTTCGACGGGTTTGGCCACGGGTTCAGCGGCAGCAACTGCGGCTTTCGGCTGCACTCTGGTTCCGGCGCCAGCCAGCCGCGCGGCCTGAGCTTCGCGCATCTGCCGCTCCAATTCCTCCTTGCTCAGTGCCAAGTGCATCGTCATGCGTTTCCCATCAGAAGAAATCTGAAGCTTCTCGAGCAGCTCGGCGGCCTGGGGAGTGGCCGGGTTGTTCGCCGCCATCTGCATCTGCGCCGTGAGCATTGCCACCAGCATTTGCGCCGTCACATCCGTCTTGGCTGTCAGGGCGAAATCGAGCCGTAGACCATCCTTGAGAGACGCGCCCAGTTCCAAGCCGTCTAACTGGGAAGCCATTTGCGAAGCCATCCCCAGCGCTCCGGCGGCGCCCGACGACGGAATGGTAGTGCCGAGCGAGGTGGCGATCAACCAGAAATCGTTCGCCGCCGCAAGCTCGGCCGCGCGCGCAAACACGCCGTTCGTGGAAGACAGCGCCCGTCCGCGCCGGTCCAGCGCTCCGAACACGGATTTCTCGTCGCCGACCAGCAGCGTGCGCTCGTCGACCACCGCGATTGCGCCATCGCCGGACTTCGAGGTCTTGTACACCGCCATGGTCCGGTATGTGCGTTTGGGGCCATGCAGCAGCGCCTGATAGTGTGCGGCCGGAAAATTGCCCTCCAGCACCAACAGGAAGGCGGGAGCGCCGGTCTGTCGCGCCACGGCGGGGCGTCCGGCAGTCTCTTTCGGCGCGGGCGTCATTTCCCCGGTGGATGAAATGAGAACGCGATCGATGTCGTTCAATAGCTCCACACCGGGGATGCGTATCTTGGAGAAATCCAATCCGGGTTGCTGCGGCTGTCCGGTCCACATCTGCCCGGCGGACTGCCCGAAGGAAGAGTCGCGGAAGCCCCGTACGTCGATGCCCGCGACGATCTTGGCATCCGGATGCGCCCATTCCCACGCCAGTGGAACCGCTTGCGCAGCGGCATCCATTGCGGCGAATACTGCGATCAGCGGGATGAAGATCATGAGGACAACAAAACGAGCAGGCATGGCGATTCTCTCCATCCTCATGGTAAGGGCACGTCGGAATGCGGAGAATCGGGTGAACTACTTAGTGGGCGTGTTATACTCCGCCCATGCCGGAGTGTTCCATCGCCGGCTACAGGAGATTTTCATGAAACTCGCCGAATTGACCGTAGGCGCCGTCCTTGCCGCCACCGCCTGCGCGCAGGACCGCATGCCGCCCATTCCAGCCGATAAGATGACGGCCGCGCAAAAGGAAGCCGCCAAACAACTGGCGTCCACGCCGCGCGGAGCCGGCCTGAACGGGCCATTCGTCCCACTACTGCGGAGCCCGGAATTCATGAATCGCCTGCAACGCGTGGGTGAGTATCTGCGCTTTCAAAGTCCGCTGGATGGCAAGCTGCGCGAGCTCGCGATCATCGTCGCCGCGCGCCACTGGACGCAACAATATGAATGGGACGCGCATTTTCCTCTCGCCATCAAGAATGGTTTGAAGCGCGAAATCGGAATGGCCATCGCGCACGGCCGCCACCCGGACGGCATGAGCGACGACGAAGACGCCATCTACAACTTCGCCACTGAACTCCTGCAAAACCGCGGAGTCAGCGACGCCACCTATGCTCGCGTGCTGAGCAAATTCGGCGAGCAGAGCGTGATCGATGTGACAGGCCTGGTGGGATACTATTCGACGCTCGCCATGGTCATGAATGTTGCGCGCACGCCGTCCAATCCGGCGAGCGATGCGCCCAAGCTGGGGGCTTTCCCGAATCGGTAGGATCTTTGGCACTTAGACAAGCTGGAAGAAAGAGGCAGAGCTCCGCTGGTCGCCCGCTGCTCCGCCCAAAGCCGCCCGTCCTGTTGCGGTTCAACCGCCAAGTCTCTGCGCGCGACGCGGAGATGGCACGTTGATGCGGGGAGCCTCGACAACCTCCGCGTTGCCGCGGCTCCCCGCATCACGTGCTTTGTAATTTGTCCAGCTTTACCGCGTTCTCAGTCCGGCAAGTGGTATTCATCGCCCTCCGGCGTGGGTGTTTGTTCCCGCCGCAAGAAAGTCAACAACTCGTCCCCCGAGCGAAAGCGAATCGATTTTCCAGTGTCCACTGCCTCAACTCGCCCCGAAATTTCACCCTCCGACCGCGACCCGAGTTGCACGACGAATGCTCCCTGCATGACGACTCCAGAATAGCCGGGCACTTGTTTTTCCTTGTGAAGGAAACGGGGAGGAAACGTGAAATTGTCGTTAACTTACGTTTCGCACCAACGAGCCGTGACGGGATAAACGCCGCTTCGACCGGCATGGCTGGAGCCGCCCGCCGATCAGGCTGTATAATCGGAGTTCCTGCTAAACAACAGCAATGAAAGCATTTCCTCCGTTTCGATTGGACCCGGTGAACCAGTGTCTGTGGCGTGGCGACACCCGAATCGCTATTCCTCCGAAGGTTTTCGCCGTGTTGCGTCATCTTGTCGAACACTCTGGGCGGCTGGTGACTCAAGATGAACTGCTGGAAGCCGTCTGGCCCGATACCTACGTTCAACCCGAGATACTGCGCAAGTACATTTTGGAACTACGCAAAGTATTAGGGGACCACCCCAAAGATCCGCTGTTCATCGCGACGTTCCCCAAGCGCGGATACCAGTTTGTCGCGCAAGTTCATGACGAGATTTCCGCTTCGTCGACATCATCGTCGAGTTCAGGGGCGAAATTCGGGGCGGGGCCGGAAAAAGTTCCGGTGGGCCGCCAGGCGGAACTTCAGCAATTGCAGGGTTACCTCACTGCCGCGCTCGAAGGGCAGCGGCGAGTCATTTGCGTGACGGGGGAAGCGGGGGTGGGCAAGACGACTCTGCTCGACGCTTTTCAGGACAACGCGCACCGCACCGGCATTTGCGTAGCGCGGGGGCAGTGCGTCGAGGGGTTCGGAGGGCAGGAGGCTTACTATCCGGTACTCGAAGCTCTCGGACAGCTGATCCACGAACCGGGATCGGAGCGCGTGGTGGAGGTGTTGGCCTCGACGGCGCCTACGTGGCTGATTCAATTCCCGCAGCTTCTGAAGGCGGGCCAGCGCGAACAACTGCAACGCGAAATTCTCGGAGCCACTCGCGAGCGCATGGTGAGGGAACTTTGCGAGGCTCTGGAGACGCTGACCGCGGAAACACCGCTGGTCCTGATCCTCGAAGATCTGCACTGGGTGGATGCCTCAACGCTGGATCTGATTTCGGTGATGGCGCGGCGCCGCGCCGCCGCCCGGCTGATGCTGATCGGCACCTACCGGCCGGTGGACGTCCTTCTGCGCAAGAGCCCTCTTAAGGCGCTGAAGCAGGATCTCCAGATCCACCGCTTGTGCTTCGAAGTCACGGTAGAGCGCTTCTCCGAACAAGATGTCGCGGCCTTTTTCAGCGCGGAATTTCCAGGCGTGAAGTCCAACACGGAGCTGGCTGGATTGATCCACCGACATTCCGACGGAAACCCGCTGTTCATGTCCGTGTTGGCGTCGGAGTTAGTCGAAAGGGGAGTCCTGGTGAGCGCCAACCGAGCGTGGAGCCTGACCACGCCTGTCGACGGTATCGTGCTGGGTGTGCCGGAGACGCTGCAACAACTGATCGAGATGCAAGTGGAGCAATTGAGTGAAACGGAGCAATCCATACTGAGGGTCGCCAGTGCCGCCGGGCAGCGGTTTTCGGCGTGGGCGGTCGCGCGCATGTTGGAAATAAGCACGGAGGCTGCCGAGGAGGCGTTAGAACGATTCGCGCAGCGCCAGCAATTTCTGCGGCAGAGCCGTGGCGCCAACGTGATCGGGGGGACGGCGTCTGGGAATTATGAGTTCCGTCATTCGGTTTATAGCGAGGCGCTGTATCGGCGAATTCCCCTGACCCAGCGCTCCACACTGCACCGTAAGCTGGCACGAGAGGCCGAGGTCCGCTTAGGAGTCTCCGGCGTCCGCGAATTTGCCGCCGAGCTCGCGTTGCATTTCGAGAATGGACGGGACCCGGAAGCAGCCGCGCGTTACCTTCTGCTGGCCGCCCAAAACGCCGCGCTGCGCTACGCGCACCGGGATGCGATTGTCATGCTGGAACATGCCTTGAAGCTGCTGTCGGAAGCCCCTTCCCCGGCGGGCCGGGAGTTGGAGATCGACGTCCTCGAACGAATCAGCGACGCTCATTATGCCTTGGGAGAGATGGAGCGGTCCGCGCGCATCGACGAACGCACCGCGACACTCGCCGGGGAACGCGGGTTCAAAGCCGCGCAAGCCGGCGCATTGACGCGTGCCGCGCGGGCGCTGGCCTTCCTCGATCCCGACGATTGCGTCACCGTATGCGAACGGGCCGTGGAGATCAGCGCGGCCTTGGGAGACCCGCTGCTGGAAGCCCGCACACAGATGCTAGCCGCCTGTTGGCGTGTGGTCAACGACGGCTGGACCCAGAAAGACGCGGACATCTGCGCGGCGGCGCGCCAGAACATCCGGAAGCTCAAGGGGCCGGGATTGACGGCGTACTACGAAATTCTTTACGCGCACGTTTAGTCCTTGCAAGGAGAATACGCCCAGTCCTGCGCCACTGCGGAAGCAGGCCTGGCCGCGGCGGCGGAGAGCCACAGTCTGGTGATGTATCTCTCCTCGCTTTCTTCGAAGTCACTGGCGTTGATTCATATGGGTGCGTGGGGGGAACTGCAGCGCGTCTTGGAGCACGGCATCGATCTGGCGCGCAAGAACGGTAATGAGCCGTGGGCCGGCATCTTCCAGGTGATGCTTGCGTGGTTGCACATGCTGGCTTGCGATTTCAGCGGGGCCCGGGCCCTGGGCGAGGCGTTACTGGCCAAACACACGGAAGTACCCATGGGGCAGACGCAGAGTATCGCCTGGATCACCGTGGCGTACAGCGATCTTGCCACTGGCGATCCGCAGCGGGCGCTGGAGGCGTTCACTAGAGTGCGCGACCGGCCCTTAAAGCCCAAAGTTTTTATGCAACAGTACTGGCGCATGATCGCCGAATTCGGAATCGTGAGGTCGCATTTGGAACTGGGCAATCTGGATGCGGCGGAAACAGGGGCGGAGATTTTTGCCGAAGAAATGGCGGCCCTGGCCGATCCGGCGATGCGCTCCCGCGCGTGGAGCACGCTGGCCCTGGTCGCGGCCGCCAAACGCAATCTGCCGCGCGCGTTGCAGTGCGCGGACCGCGCGGTTGAGGAGATGCGCGGATTCGATTTGCCGTGGGTGGCTTGGAGGGTACACGGCACGGCATCCTGGCTCTACGCGCTTGCCGCGCAACCGCAAGCCGCCGCGAGCCACGGCCACAAAGCAGAAGCCGCGCTCCTGCACTTGGTGAATTCGTTCGATCCCGGCGATCCGCTGCGCGAGACATTGCGGCAGGGAATGGAGAACTTGAAGGCCAGGTTTTGGGGCAAGCTGGGACGCTCGCCGGTTGCCGGCGATGCTGGCCAGTAGAGCCGCCCTAACCCACTACACTGGAAGAATGAGCACGGTCGAAGCCACTCCGGCCCAGACGCTCCGTGACAGGACGGTATACCCGATCCTCGGCATAGTGAGCTTCTGCCATTTTCTGAACGACATGATTCAGTCGTTGCTGCCGGCGATTTATCCGCTGCTCAAGGATGGCCTGGGGCTCGATTTCGGTCAAATCGGCCTGATCACGTTCACCAATCAGGTGGTGGCGTCGGTGCTGCAGCCCGTGGTGGGGCTGTATACGGACCGGCGGCCGCAGACGTACGCGCTGACCGTGGGCATGGGATTCAGCCTTTCCGGATTGCTGTTGCTTTCGTCGGCCAATACCTTCGTGATCGTGCTGTTCGCGGCCGCGCTGGTGGGCGTGGGATCGTCGGTATTTCATCCGGAATCGTCGCGCGTGGCGCGCATGGCTTCGGGAGGCCAGCACGGATTCGCGCAGTCGATCTTCCAGGTGGGGGGCAACGCCGGCAGCGCCACCGGGCCGCTGCTGGCCGCCTACATCGTGAACCAGCGCGGACAGCGGAGCATCGCGTGGTTTTCCATCGCGGCCTTCGTGGGCATGCTCCTGCTTACGAAGATCGGGCGTTGGGCGCGCGAGTATCGGGTGGAGCGCGCGAAAACGCGGGCCGGCCAGCCTGCGGCGCCCGGACATGGACTGCCATCGCGGCAAGTCACATGGTCGATCGCGATTCTGGTGGCGTTGATCTTCTCGAAGTTCATTTACATGGCCAGCCTCAGCAGCTATTACACGTTCTACCTGATCAGCGAATTTCACGTCTCCGTGCAGGCTTCGCAGATTTACTTGTTCATCTTCCTGGGCGCGGTAGCGGCGGGGACCATGCTGGGTGGACCAATCGGAGACCGCGTGGGCCGCAAATATGTGATCTGGTGCTCCATCCTGGGCGTGCTTCCGTTCACATTGGCGATGCCCTACGTGAACCTCTTCTGGACGGCGGTGTTCAGCGCCGTCACCGGCATGATTCTGGCCTCGGCGTTTCCGGCCATCGTGGTCTACGCGCAAGAGTTGATGCCCGGCAAGGTGGGCATGATCTCGGGGTTGTTTTTCGGACTGGCGTTCGGCATCGCCGGCATCGGCGCGGCGCTGCTGGGCGAGCTGGCCGACGCCACCAGCATCGCGTTCGTCTATAAGCTGTGCGCTTTTCTACCATTGATCGGACTGCTGACGGCGTTCCTGCCGGATTTGGAAGGAACGCGGCGAAGGCCCGGCGCGGCGTAATGTGACCGCTCCCTCACGGTCGCGGCTCAGTTCCGAGCCGAAAACGGCGCCTTCATGACGCTCGCCACAAGTGTTACTGAGCCGCGCGCGTTAGCACGCGGTGCCGCCCGAGCGCTTCAGTCGCTGGCGGCCTCGGCGGACGGCCCGTCCAGTTGGGCTTTGAGTTCTGCGAACGTGATGGGTTTGGTGATGTAGTCGTCGAAACCCGCGGCCAGGGCGCGTTCCCGGTCGCCTTGCATCGCGAACGCCGTCAGCGCCACCACGCGCAGGCCTCGTAGCGAAGGATCGCCGCGGATCGCCCGCAACACTTCATATCCGTCCATCTCCGGCATTTGAATGTCCAACAAAACCAGATCGGGGCGCGTCTCGCGCACCTTCCTGAGGGCCTCGCGGCCGTCAGCGGCTTCGATCAGCGCGGCCACGTGCGATCCCAGCGCTTCCCGCACCAGTTCGCGCCCCGCGGCGTTATCGTCGGCCAGCAGGACGCGCTTCTTGTTGGTTACCGCGCCCAGCGTCCTGTGCAGCTCCGCGATCAAGTGAGGCCGCCAGCCCGAGCCCTTGGTGAACACCTTCGCCGAATGCGCGGCCAGAATCTCCCGCTCGCGATCCGTCAGATCCTTGATCGACAGCACCACTACAGGGATCGTTTCAAACGCCTCCGCTGCGCGGATCTCCTCCAGCAGATCGAATCCACTCCGGTCGGGAAGAACCAGATCCAGAACAATTGCATCCACGTGCGTGGCGGTTACCATGCGCATCGCTTCCGCCGCGTTCCCGGCACTGATGGTCGAATATCCTTGTGTGGAAAGAGTTTCGGAAACCAGTTGCCGGGTTTGCAGGTCGTCATCCACAATCAGGACGCACGGGCCACCGTCCCGCTTCATCGCCCGGCGGACTGCCTGGAAGAGCGCGGCGGGCGCAACGGGTTTGGTCAGACAATCCACCGCGCCCATGGCCCGCGCAAGTTTCCGTTCATCATCGTGAGACGCGAGGGCAGACGCCAGGATCACCGGAATGCCGGACGTGGCTGGATCCGTCTTGAGGTCATGCAGTATTTCCCAACCGCTTCGGCCCGGCAACTCCAGGTCCAGCAGAATCAGACCGGGTTCCAGCTCGCGCGCCTTGTGCAGCGCGTCCGTGCCGGACGCGGCGGCGGCGGTTCGAAATCCCTGGCCCTCCAGCGTATCCGCCAGGCTCTCCCGAAACGGCAACTGGTGGCTGACAACCAAGATCCGGGAGGCGTTCCCCGAAACGGCGGGCGCTGCGGCGGGCGGCGCCGGCTCCGCCAACGGAAGCGTGAAATAAAAGCGGCTTCCCTTGCCGGGCTCGCTTTCAAGCCACATGCGCCCGCCGTGGTGCTCCACCAGACGCCGTGTGATCGCCAGCCCCAGGCCCGTGCCCTCGCGCACCCCTTTGGTGGTCGCGCTGGCCTGCCGGAAGCTCTCGAACATAGCCTCCCGCTCGCCGGGCGGGATTCCCATGCCGGTATCGGCGACCACGCAACACACCTCGGCTTTCTGCGCGGTGGATTCAACCCAGACGCGGCCTCTGGCCGGCGTGAACTTGATCGCGTTGCTGAACAGGTTGTAGAGAATTTCCTTGAAGCGAACTCTGTCGGCCCGTAAGTTGAGCGCGGTGTCCAGATTGCTGTCGAGCGCGATCTGCTTGGCAATGGCCAGTGGGCGGATACTGCTGAGCACTTCGGCCACGGCGACCGCCATGGGGAATTCCTCGATGTGCAGTTCCAACCGCCCGGCTTCGATCTTGGAAAGGTCCAGAATGTCGTTGATCAGATCCAGCAGGTGATGCGCATCGCGCTGCACATGGGAAATAAAACGTCTCTGCTTTTCGTTGAGCGCTCCGGAGCTTTCTTCCGATAGCAGCTCCGAAAATCCAAGGATTGTGTTCAGAGGCGTACGCAGTTCATGACTCATGCTGGCCAGGAACTCGCTCTTCAAGCGGTTGGCGCGTTCCACTTCCCGGTTTCGCAGGGAGAGTTCTGAGTTGGCGGCGGCTAGTTCCGCCGAGCGGCGTTCCAGATGCTGGTTGAGAGTCTGGATCTCATTTTCGGCCGCGCGTCTCGACGTCACGTCGCGGACTACACAGAGTACGTGCCCCGGCGCGGCTCCGGTAAGCGGGCTCAGATTGATGTCGGCCGCAAATTCGGAAAGATCTTTTCGAATCGCATACAAGCTCAGCCCGGCGCCCATCGGCCTACGTGAGGGATGCACGGCGTACGCGCCGCGATTCGCCAGGTGGCCGCCGCGGAAACGCTCGGGGACCAGATCCTCCACCGGTCTTCCCAGCAGTTCACCCCGCGAATAACGAAATAGCCGCTCGGCTTCCGCGTTCGCCAGGATGATCCGCCCGTGCTCGTCCACTTCCAGGATGGCGTCCGGGTTAGCCTCCAGGAAGATGGAAAACCGCTCGGCCGTCACCGCGTCTGCGTGCGGCCGGGCCGCAACTTTTTTCGGCCGAACAGGTTCGCGAGGAGTCATGGCCATAATCAAATCTAGCGTAAGGCACGTGCATTGCCATCATAGATGGTACGTTGGTTATCATGCGTCCCACCGTCAAACTTGTCGCCGTGGACGATACACCGGCTAGTCTTGAACTACTCACGGAGGCCCTTCAGCAGGAAGGCCTTTCCATTTTTTCGGCGACCGATCCCGAAGAGGGCCTGGACTTGATCTACCATGAGCACCCGCAAATCGTCCTGGCGGACTTGGTGATGCCCAAGATGAGCGGGATCGAGCTGCTCGAAAAAGTGGTGGAATTCGATCCGGCCATCGACGTGATCGTGATGACGGCACACTATACGACGGAGACCGCCGTGGAGGCCATTCAGAAAGGCGCGTGCGACTACATGAACAAGCCGGTTTCCATCCCGGCTCTGCGCGCCCGCGTGGAAAAACTATTGGCGGACGCGCGCCAGCGCCAGAAGGCCCTGGATCTGGACCAGGAACTGATGGAAACGTCGCGATTTGAGGGCATGATCGGCCGCAGTCCCCTGATGTGGGAACTGTTCGCGCGCATCCGCCGCGTGTCCGCGCACTATCGTTCGGCGCTGATCACGGGGCCCACCGGCACGGGCAAGGATCTGGTGGCCAGGGCGCTGCACAACCTCAGTCCGGCCAGTTCCGGCCGCTTTGTGACGTGTAATTGTTCGGCCGTGGTGGAGACTCTCTTTGAGAGCGAACTGTTCGGTTACGTAAAGGGCGCGTTTACGGGGGCCATTTCCGACAAGATGGGTCTGTTCGAGTTCGCCCACGGAGGGACGCTGTTTCTGGACGAAATCGGCGACATGCCGCTCAGCACGCAGGCGAAGCTTCTGCGGGCTTTGCAAAATCAGGAAGTTACGCGTGTCGGTTCGGTGACGCCGCGCAAGGTGGACGTACGGGTGGTTGCGGCGACCAATCGCGATGTCCCGGAACTCATTGCCCAGAAGCTATTTCGCGAAGACTTGTACTACCGTCTGGCCATGGTGGAGCTGCGGACGCCGTCCCTAGCCGAGCGCAAGGAAGATCTGCCGCTGCTGGAGAAGTTCTTGCTGGAGCGTTTTTCCACCCAGTTCAACAAGGAAATCAGCGGATTGACGCGCAGGGCGCAAATCGCGCTCGCCCGGCACAATTGGCCGGGCAATATTCGCGAACTTGAGAACGCGCTGGGACATGCCTGTATGATGGCCATGGGCGACACCATTGATGTGGGGGATCTGCCCCCTACGGTGACGAAATTGGATCCGCGTGGCCATACTCGGGAGGCGGCTCCGGAGGCAGGCGCGTCCAATGGAGCCGCCCCGTCGCTGGAGGACCATGAACGCGAGTTGCTGACCGACGCGCTGGCGCGTGCCGGAGGCAACCAGTCCGAGGCGGCCCGTATTCTGCGGATCAGCCGAGACCGGATGCGGTACAAAATGGCGAAGTACAATCTGCGTTAGGCGGGCGCGTCCGCCCTCCCTGAAAGGCGGTTCGTGACAAGCGTGGACGGCGCGGCCCATGACGATGGCTGGCAGCACGGTCGATGACGGATGGCCGGCGGCGTGGATGAGGCTGTGCTTACGGGAGCCGGTCCGGCACGGTTTGTGCCCCATACGGACCTTTTAGTCCCTGCATCACCAGCCGCGCCAGTCCCAACCCGCCGTTGCGTGCCAGCACTTGCGCGAACTGCTGTTCGGCGATGCTGAGTACGGTATCGCTTTGCGCGTCGTCCTCGCCTTCTCCGAATCCCTCCCGCGCCGCGCTGCGCGCCGATTGCAGCATCTGCGCGATGAGCAGGCTTTCAAACTGCCGCGCGGCGTCTTCCACCTTCGTGGGCGTAGGTTCGGTGTTGGCAATGGGCAAAGAAAGAGAAGAAATGGGGTTCATAGGATGTCGATTTCGGCGTCGAGCGCGCCCGCCGCGCGCATGTTCTGCAAGATGGCGATGACGTCGCGCGCGGTGGAGCCGATGGCCTGTAGCGCGCGCACCAGTTCCTCCACCGTGGCGCCTTTTTCGAGCACGATGTTCTGCGCGCGGTTTTCCCGCGCGTTAACATTGACGTCCGGAGTCACGATGGTTTTGCCCTGCGAAAATGGCGCGGGTTGTGAAACATCGAACAGCGTCTTTACTTCCACGCTGAGCGCTCCGTGCATAATGGCAACCGGGGAGATCCGTACGTCCTTGCCCATCACGATGGTGCCGGTGCGTTCGTTGATGACGATGCGCTGGCGGTGGTCGGATTCGATGATCAGCGCCTCCATTTCAGCTACGAATTCAATGGGCCGCGCCAGATAGCCGGGCGGAATATCCACGGCAACCACGGCCGGGCTTTCGGCTCTGGCCACGGCCACGGCATTGCCGGAACCAGGGGCGGCAAAGTGCTGATTAAGCGCCTGCACGATGCGGGCGGCGGTGGTGAAATCGGCTTCCCGCAGTTGCAGACGCAGGTGCGAGGTGGGCGCGATGGAAGGCGGCGCGCGCTCCACGATGGCTCCACCGGGCATACGGCCCACGGTGGGATGGTTCAATGTCTGCGTGTTTCCCCCCCGGCCCGCGACGAAGCCTCCGGTGACAATTGGCCCTTGCGCGACGGCATATACCTGGCCGTCGGCCGCTTTGAGCGGCGTCATCACCAACAGGCCGCCTTGCAGATTGGTGGCGTCGCCGATGGCGGCGGCGATGATATCGATCTTGGTTCCCGGCTGCGCGAACGGCGGCAGGTTGGCCGTGACCATCACGGCCGCGACGTTGCGGATCTGGATGGCCGCGGGATTCACGGCGACTCCCATGCGGTTGAGGATGTTGGTGAGCGCCTGCGCGGAGAATACGGTCTGGCGCTTGTCGCCGGTGCCGTTGAGGCCGACGACTACGCCATAGCCCATCAACTGGTTGTCCCGGACGCCTTCGAGTGCGGCGACCTCCTTAAGCCGGCTACCCGCGCCGGACGCGATGGACGCCACCAGCAAGAGTGGAGTCAAGAGTAGAGCAAGGTGCCGCATGTCCATTAGAACGGCAGCAGCCCCAACAGAATACGGTAGAGAACGAAGGGACGCTTGATGGCATCGCCCACCACCCCCTTGCCGTTGACGTGGATCTGCAGATCGGCAATGCGCGTGGAGAGCACGGTGTTCGCGGTGGTCAGGTCGGCCGGCCGCACCAGGCCGCGCACGGTGATGGTCTGCCGTTCCGAGTTGACCAGGATTTCCTTCACTCCTTCTATGATGAGGGTGCCGTTCGGCGTGACATCGACGACGCGCGCCGTGAGCGTGTTCGAAAGCGTCAGGTTCCGGCTGGTTTCACCGGTGCCCTGCAATTGTTGGGCGTTCGAGAGGTCAGCTAGGTTGGTCAGAGGGTTGCCCGTGGCGAGCGCGCCGGCCAGCGCGGCAATCTGGTTGGTGGCGGACGACTTGCGCGACGTATTCGTGCCGCCTGACGCGACAGCGGAAGTATTTTCGCTTACCACGATGGTCACGATATCGCCGGCCTGGTTGGCCCGGAGGTCGCGCGTCAAATCGGACAAGCGGCCGGAGGGCGTGTAGAGTGAACCAGGGGAACCTCCCAGGCCACCCACCTGCGCCCATGCGGCGGTTGTGCCCACCATCAACGCTCCCAATAGAAGAAGGGTTTTCATCTCCGAACAACCACCTTTCCTTTGGCAGCCACCGTGGCCGGAAACACGTGGCCGGTCGCGGGATTGCGGACCTGCACGGACTCGCCCGCGCGACCCTCCGATTCCGCTCGAGCGATAAACATGAGATGCGCCGCTCCAATTTGAACGTCCACGCCGACGGAGTCTCCGCGCCGGACTTCGAACGCCGCCGCTTCCTTTCGGGATGCGCCGCCGCCGGAGGCCACTCGCACGAAGCAGACGTCGCCATTGCCGGACGCTGCATCCGGCAATGGCAGATCGCCCACAGTGTGGCGCCGCGCCAGAGCCTGTAATTCCGCGAATCGCATCAGGCGCGACGCACCGGGGCGTGGTGCGAATCCGATTTCGATGGCGGAGTCAAGCGGAGCGAAGTATCGGTTCGCTGCGGCCAGATCCTTCGCCAGGATGCGATCTCCGCTTATGGATACGCATGCGCCGGCCGGTCCGGAGACCAAGGCCAACAGAGTCCCTGCAAGCAAAGGCATGCGAAGCCGCTGCGTGGTGAGCAACCTCTCCCACCGTTCCCTCACGGCGGCAGATCGAAAGCCGCTCCCGAACCGCACCCGTGACGGAGCGGACGCGGCCGTTGAGCGGGAGTCCTCAGGCCGCGACATTGTTGACCTGTTGATACATTTCATCCGCGGCCTTCACCACCTTAGTGTTGGCTTCATAGGCGCGCTGGCTGGTGATCATGTTGATGAACTCCTCCACCACGCTTACGTTAGAGGCTTCTACATACCCCTGTTGCAACGTGCCCATGCCTTCCTGACCGCCGGGGTTGCCAAGTGTGGGATCGCCGCTTGCGTCGGTGGGCAGGAACAGGCCGTTGCCGATGCTGTTGAGTCCGCCTGGATTGGTGAAATTCGCAAGTTGAAGCTGGCCGGCCACCTGGGCGTTAGTTTGACCCGGAAGCGTGTAACTGACCGTGCCGTCCTGCGCAATGGTGGTGGACTGCGCTTGCGCGCTTAAGGTGATCTGCGGTTCCACGGCGTCACCGTTGCCC
>CAMAUG010000012.1 GCA_945861255.1 Candidatus Sulfopaludibacter sp. SbA3 | reverse complement strand
AGCGCGCCGGTCGCCGATCCAGATGCCGCCTTCGCGCCCTTGCCCGTGCCGGAGCTCAGCGGCTGCACGCGCTTGGAATTGTCGCGATAGATCGCCACCGCCTTCAAACCGAGCTTCCAGCTCTCGGTGTAGGCGTTCATGATCTCCTCGGGCGTCGATTCCTCCGGCATGTTGATGGTCTTTGAAATCGCGCCGGAAATAAACGGCTGCGCCGCGGCCATCATGCGCACGTGGCCCATGTAGTGAATCGACCGCGTTCCGTTCTGCGGCCGGAAGCTGCAATCGAACACGGCCAGGTGCTCGGGCTTCAGGTGCGGAGCGCCCTCAATGGTACCGCTCGAATCGATATGATCCACGATCGCGTTCATCTGATCCGTCGTGTAGCCCAGCTTCATCAGCGCCGCGGGGACCGTGTTGTTGACGATCTTGATCACGCCGCCGCCGACAAGCTTCTTGTACTTCACCAGCGCCAGGTCCGGCTCAATGCCCGTGGTGTCGCAATCCATCATGAAGCCGATGGTGCCCGTCGGCGCGATCACCGTGGTCTGGGCGTTGCGGAACCCCGCGACCTTGCCCAGCTCATACGCCTCTTCCCAGCACTTGCGCGCGTTTTCGTAGACGGCTTGCGGAACTCTACGGCTGTCGATGCTCATGGTCGCGTCGCGATGCATGCGGATCACATCGAGGAACGGCTCTTCGTTCACGGCGTAACCTTCGCACGGGCCCGTGGACCCCTGCGCGATGCGCGCGCTGGTCAGGTACGCCTGCCCGCACATGATGGCCGTCAACGCCGCCGCCCAATCCCGCCCGTAGTCGCTGTCATAGGGAATGCCCATGAACATCAACAGCGCGCCCAGGTTCGCGTAGCCCAGGCCCAGCGGCCGGAAATCGTGCGAATTCTTGGCGATCTTTTCTGTGGGATACGCGGCGTTGTCCACTAAAATCTCCTGCGCGATGATCACCGTGTCCACGGCGCTGCGATATGCCTCCACGTCAAAGGTACCGTCGCTCTTGACGAACTTCATCAGGTTGAGCGACGCCAGATTGCACGCTGAGTCGTCCAGGAACATATATTCCGAGCACGGGTTCGACGCATTGATGCGAGCCGTGTTCCTGGATGTATGCCAGCGGTTCACCGTCGTATCGAACTGCATGCCCGGATCGCCGCACTGCCACGTGGCTTCGGCGATCTGGCGCATCAAATCGCGCGCCTGATGGCGCTTCACCGGCTGCATCTGCAGGCGGCTCTTGGTCCACCAGTCGCTATCGTTCACAACCGCTTGCATGAATTCGTCGGTCACGCGCACGCTGTTGTTGGCGTTCTGGAAGAAGATGGAGCCGTAGGCGTCGCCGTCCAGCGACGAATCGTAGCCCGCGTCGATCAGCGTGTGGGCTTTCTTCTCTTCCTTCGCTTTGCACCAGATGAATTTTTCGATGTCCGGGTGATCGGCGTTCAGGATCACCATCTTGGCCGCGCGGCGCGTCTTGCCGCCGCTCTTGATCACTCCGGCGAAAGCGTCAAAGCCCTTCATGAAGCTCAAAGGCCCGGATGCGCGCCCGCCGCTTGAAAGCAGGCCGTCTTCCTCACGCAGATTCGAAAGATTCGATCCCGTGCCCGAGCCCCACTTGAACAGCATTCCCTCGGTCTTGGCCAGGTTCAAAATGTCTTCCAGTGTGTCGCCCACGGAGTTGATGAAGCACGCCGAGCACTGCGGCCGCGTCTCGCCGTTCTCCAGCTTCCTGATGGCGTTGGTTGCTTCGTCGTAATAGAAGCCGTAGCCACGCGGCTCCTTCACGCCCACGTTGAACCACACCGGTGAATTGAAGCTGGCTTTCTGCGTCAGCATGATGTGCGCCAGCTCGTCGCGGAAGCGCTCGGCATCGTCCACGGTCTTGAAGTAGTGCTGATCGCGGCCCCAGTTCGCGATGGTGTCCACCACGCGGCCAATCAGCTGCCGCACGCTGTTTTCACGCTCCGGCGAACCCATCTTGCCGTGGAAATACTTGGAGACCACGATGTTGGTGGCCGTCTGAGACCAATCCGCCGGCACCTCCACGTCGCGCTGCTCGAAGATCACCGCGCCTTTGTCGTTGCCGATGGAGGCCGTGCGCAGCTCCCACTGCGCGTCATCGTAAGGCGTGCGGCCCGCCGCCAGGCCTCGCGTGAAATAGCGCGAAACTTCAATGCCCACGCGCTCGGCCGCCCGAATGGGCCCGCGCGTGTCTCGAATTCCTTGCGCAGCCGCCGTTGGAACGGCCGCTTTCTTCGTCTTCATTGCTGCCGCAACGCCTGCTTGTCCCATGTTATCGCCTCCGGACGTCAAAATCCCAAAAAGAGTCCCGCTGTTCAGTCGTGGAATGCGGTTGCCCGCTACCTGGTGAGAAAACCGCTGTTGGCAATGATGACCCAATATATAGCGTCTGTCAACAGAAATTTATCCATATCCAGTATGGGACTAGCCAATACCTATTTCCAGATAGACAATGCCGTGATAGTCATGTTATGCTTTGGTCATGGCGTGGGATATCAGCCACTTACAGGTGCTGGAAGCGGAGAGTATTCACATTATCCGCGAAGTTGCCTCGGAATTCCAGCGGCCTGTGATGCTGTATTCCATCGGCAAAGATTCTTCCGTGATGCTTAGGCTTGCCCAGAAGGCTTTTTACCCAGGCCCCATCCCGTTTCCGCTTCTGCATGTGGATACCAGCTACAAGTTCAAGGAAATGATCGAGTTTCGAGACCGCCTGATGGCGGAAGTGGGCGCGCGCCTGGTTGTTTCCACCAACCACAAGGCTTTGGACGAAGGCGCCAACCCGTTTCGGCTGGGTACGGAGCGCTGCTGCGGCCTGTTGAAGACCCAAGCGCTCTTGGACGGCCTGCGCGCTGGAAATTATGACGCGGCATTCGGCGGAGCCCGCCGCGACGAGGAAAAATCGCGCGCCAAGGAGCGTGTCTACTCCTTCCGCGACACGCTGGGCCAGTGGGACCCCAAGAATCAGCGGCCGGAGCTGTGGAACATCTACAACAGCCGCATCGAGCCAGGGGAAAGCATTCGCGTGTTTCCGCTTTCGAATTGGACGGAGATGGACGTGTGGCAATACATCCATCGCGAAAGCATTCCGATTGTCCCCATGTACTTTGCGCAGCAGCGCGACGTGCTGGTGCGCGGCAGCTCCATCATCATTCCGGAGCTGGCTATCACGCAGCCGCGCGCCGACGAAAAACTACAGCGCATGAAGGTCCGCATGCGTTCGCTGGGATGCTCGCCGTGCACCGGCGCGATCCGCTCGGAAGCCGACACGCTGCCGAAAATCATCGCGGAGCTGGTGGCCGCCAAGAATTCCGAGCGCGAAAACCGTGTGATCGATCATGACCGCGAAGGCTCCATGGAGATCAAAAAACGGGAAGGGTACTTCTAGGATGCCGGCGGCAGCGGGTGTAGTGGATCTGACGCTTTTCGATGTCGACGAATTCCTTCGGAATGAAGAATCGAAGGATTTGCTGCGCTTCACCACCGCTGGCAGCGTGGACGATGGCAAGAGCACGCTCATCGGGCGGCTTCTGCACGACGCCAAAGGCGCTTACGAAGATCAACTGAAGCAGGCGATCCGCGGCGGCGAAATCGATTTTTCACTGCTCACCGACGGCCTGCGCGCCGAGCGCGAGCAGGGCATCACCATCGACGTCGCCTACCGCTACTTCTCCACGCCCAAGCGCAAGTTCATCCTGGCGGATACGCCGGGCCATGAGCAGTACACGCGCAATATGGCCACCGGCGCTTCCACTGCGGAGCTCGCCATCATCTTGCTGGACGCCGCGCGCGGCATCACCACGCAGTCCATGCGGCACTCCTATATCGCTTCGCTGCTGGGAATTCCGTACTTCATCATCGCGGTGAACAAAATGGATCTGGTGGATTACAATCCCGAGATCTTTCACCGCCTGCGCGCGGAATTCGCGCCGTTCCTGACGCGGCTGGGCGTAGACAACGCATACTTCGTGCCCATCAGCGCGCTGAAGGGCGATAACGTCGTCGATCTCAGCAAGAACATGCCATGGTTTGACGGCCACAGCATTCTGGAACACCTGGAGAGCGTGGATACCAAGCGGGCCTTCGTGGAAGCCCCCTTCCGCATGGCCGTGCAGCGCGTCGTGCGTCCGGATATGACGTTCCGCGGCTTCGCGGGACAGATTTCCTCCGGCGTCATCCGCCGCGGCGACGAAGTGCTGGCGCAGCCTTCAGGACGCCGCTCGCGCGTGGAGCGCATCGTCACCTACACCGGCGATCTGGATGTCGCGCACGCACCCATGTCGGTGACGCTCACGCTGGCCGATGAAATCGATATCAGCCGGGGCGATATGATCTCCGCCGGTCCCGAGCCGGCGTCTTCGCGCTCCATTGAAGCGACCATGGTGTGGTTTAACGCGCAGCCCCTGGATCCAGCGCGGCATTACTTGATCAAGCACACGTCGCAGATCGTTCCGGCGCGCGTGGAGGCGGTGGAATACCGCATCAACGTCAACACGCTGCACGCGGAACCGGTCACCAGTCTATCGATAAACGAAATCGGCGTCGTCCGCCTGACCGCCGCGCGGCCCGTGTTTTTCGATCCCTACCGGGAGAATCGCGGAACGGGCGCATTCATCTTAATCGACCGGCAGACCAACGCCACCGCCGCCGCCGGGATGATCGTCGCCGCCGCGGAAACGGGCATGGAGAGCGCGGCGGATCGCCTGGCCCGTCTGGTGCGCGCCGCCGTTCCGCACGGTTCGCATTTGAATCTGCCCGATGAAGACGAGGAAGCTGTCGTGGTGGTGCGCGACGCGCTCAAAGGACTCTTGCGCCATGACTGAGACCACTGCCGCGCGCCCAGCCGCCACCAGCGAGTCAGTAGCGCCCGTCGCGCCGGCCGCCCCGGCACTGCAAGAGAAGATCGCCGGAGCCAAGGCGCTGATCGCCGCCGAGCTCTCCAAGCCCGGCCTCGCCTGTATCACCTCCAGTTTCCAGACCGAGTGTGTCGCGCTGGTGCACATGCTCATTCAGCAACGCCCGGACGTTCCGGTGCTGTTTCTCGAAACCGGTTATCATTTTCCAGAAACGCTGGCGTACCGCGACCAAATAGTGAAGGATTGGAAACTGAATCTGGTGAATCTGGAAGCCAGGCAGAGCGTGGCGGATCAGGAAAAGCAGTTCGGCATCCTCTACCAAACCGAACCCAACAAGTGCTGCGGTTTCCGCAAAGTGGAACCGCTGTTCGCGGGGCTTTCCGGCTACGATTTGTGGTTCACCGCGCTGCGCCGGGAGCAATCGCCCACGCGCGCGAACCTCCAACCGGTGGAAGCGTTCAAGCTGCCCGTGGGCAAGTCGCTCGAAAAGATCAGTCCGCTGGCCATGTGGACCAACCGCGACGTGTGGGCCTACTTGAGCCTGCACAACATTCCGCACCTGCCGCTGTACGACAAGGGCTACACCAGCATCGGTTGTTGGCCGTGCACCAATCCGCCCGTCGATCCGGGCAATGCGCGCTCGGGCCGCTGGCAGGGCAAGGAAAAGCTGGAATGCGGCATTCACATACAGGCCGATTGAACGCATGACCTACCTGCTTGGCTTCGTAATTGCGATCGCGATCGGGTTGACCGGCGTCGGTGCCGGGACACTCACCACGCCTCTGCTCATTCTGGCCGTGGGAGTGCCCGCGCGCGTGGCCGTGGGCACGGCGCTGATCTTCGGCGCGGTAGTCAAGATCATCACCGCTCCCGTCTACATGGCGCGCAAACAAGTGGATTGGCGCACACTGGCCTTCATGCTGGCCGGCGGAGTGCCCGGTGTGCTGATCGGTGTGTTCGCGCTACGCGGCATCGACGGCAAGGTCATCACGGGCGTCATCGGCGTGACCATCATCTTAGTAGCCATCTTCAATTTCTTTCGGCCCACGGCCCATCACCGGCGCGACCGCAGTAAGCTGCTGGCGCTGATCTGCCTACCCATCGGCACGGAGGTGGGCTTTTCTTCAGCGGGCGCGGGCGCGCTGGGAGCGCTGACGCTGATGAGCTTGACGAATCTGGCGGCCGGCGCCGTGGTGGGCACGGACCTGGTGTTCGGTCTCGTGGTTTCACTGATCGGCGGAGGCGTCAACGCAGCCATGGGCACGCTCGATGGAGCCGTCCTGGGGCAACTGCTGCTCGGCGGCGTACCGGGTGCGATCCTGGGCGGTTACCTGGCCGGCCGCGTCCCGTCAAAGCAGCTCCGCGCGGGCCTCTCAGGCGCGATGGCGCTGCTGGGCGCGAACTTGTTCTACCGCGGATTTTTCTAAACGCTCGGCTTTTCGTGACTGGCTCCGACGGGGTACCGGAAGAGCTTTTCGGCTACGTGATCTCAGGCGGATTCACGTGGCTTCGGTTTCATCGAACATTTCCTCTTGTTTCGGAGGAGGCTCCGGGAGATCCCAAAGCGCCATGACCTTGATGCCCTCCCGTTCAGCGAACTTGCGAACATCTTCATCGTTCGAATAGATCGTCTCAACGCCCCTGACCTTCGCAATCGCTATTATCTGACGGTCGAATTTGACTTTGGCCCATGTACTATCAGAACCGCCTTTCTTCCCGCCACGCTTCTTGGCATCGGATGCGGCGATCGCGGCCTCAATGGCCGCCATGGTGTCGAAGCCCGCGATTTCGAAGCCGTACGTGTTCGTTATCTCGGAGAGGTAATCTGAGGCACTGTCGGCCACCAAGGTGAGTGCCTCGCTGAGAGCCGGGGTCGGGATCAGTATCTTTTCGCGTGCCTTCTCCAGACTCGCAACCAGATGCGCCACGCGTTCCTTAACCTTTGTGACCGGCTGGCGGGTCCTGGGGTCAAGCGGGACGCGGGGATTTTGATGAAGCAAGAAAATGAGAAAGCCAGCGTCAAACGCGGCCATTTCCGTGCCTCAAATTTCTAAGTTCCGCGAGTGGGTCCGCTAGTTCATGGAGTTTGCTCGGGATTGCCCGCAGGCGAATAAGAGCTTCGTTGAGCGGCACATCTTTCAGTTTTTTGAAGTTGTGGATCGTGAACCTGTCCCGTATCCACTTTCCATCACCGTCGCGATGCCAACGCCCAACACCTTCAGCGCGAATCATCGAGGAAAAAATATGCGTAGCGATCTCCTGGGCGATTGCGCGACTCGCATGACAAATGTGCGGTTCCTGCCCGGGCTCCTCCAAGTGGACTGGAACGGGATCGGCTTCACCACCGACGCGTATCGGAATTCCATCTATGGTTCCAAGTTGATTGAAAGGGCCGTATTTGGGCTGTGCGAATCGCTTCCGGCCGGGAAACTCAATGATTTTTGCCGCCGTCGGATCGACCAATACACCAGAGGCATTGTCCTCAGCAAGACGGCGATCAATGTTCCTAGCGGCTCTTAACGCCTCGATGGGACCGTCTTGATTTCGAACCTGCTGAATACGTTCCCGAACTTTTGGCTCCGCTTCATATTCGACGACATGGACAAGTCTTGTACTTCCCTTCATCAGCCGGAGAAAATGAACGCTTTTGTGCTCCCCAAGCAGTGTGGCGAGGTCGGCCATGTATTCGGCGAGTCGAACCATCGGGATGGTGTCTGGGGTGTAAGCGTCTATTCTAAGTTCGTATTCGCGTCGTTTTCGCGCCATCCGCACTCCCCTCCCTTCTGCCGTCCGAGCGTGTGCCGGTCCACGATTCATCGTAACTCGGAACCGATGACCCAACCAAACCGCCGGAAATCTTAGGTGCCGACAGCGCCGCGCCGTGCGCTACAAACGGTGGTGCACTAAAAACGGCGGGTAGGATGAGAGCTCGGTATTCCATGACAACACTCATGTTCGGATGGTTTCGACGGCGAAACGCCAGGTGAGTGCAAAACCCGACAGAGAGACTCACGCCCGTCCCACGCCGCCGGGGCACAGGCTAGCACGCCGCCAGCAGCCGTTCCTTCAGCGACGCCTGGGTCTGTTCGGGCAGCTTCCCGCCTTCGTGCGCGATGTAGAACACGTCAATGGCGCGGTGGCCTTTGGTGTCGATCAGCACCACTTCGATGTTGCAGGCGGAGGACGAAAACACGGTTGCCAGATCGTACAGCAGTCCGGGGCGGTCGTCCGTGCTGATTTCAACCAGCGTCGCGGTGTCGCACGCGTCGGAATCGAACACCACGTTGGGCGGCTCGGCTGGCCGCTTGTGATTGGGGTGCGGACGATTCTTCAGGAGCGTCGCCACATCGGCCTTGCCGGCGGCCACTTTCCGGATCAATTCCTGGAGCCGCTCGGCCTCGCTGAGATTCAATTCCAGCGTCCGCCGCGAATCGGCAAACACGAACGTATCCAGAATCAGGCCCTTGGCGTTGGAGAACGCTTCGGCCTTCAAGATATCCATGCCGAAACTGGAAAGCGCCCCGGCGAAGGAGGCGAATAGAAACGGCATGTCGCGCGCCACGACGGTGAGTTGGTACGCTCCATCGGCGCGTTCCAGCCGCGCGGCGACGCCCGTGGGCCGGCTCAAATCATACAGCCGGATGTGCGCTTCAATTTCGCCCGGCGTGTGCGTCCGCAAATATCGCACGGGGAAACCTTTGATAAATTCCGAGTGGCCCGGCAAGTCCTTGGGCACTTCCAGAATGCGATCGGTCTCCAACTCGCGCGTAAGTTCCTGCTGGGCCAAGCGATAAACGCGCCAGAGTTGTTCCAGCCGCCAGGGCGTCATCGCGCCGGGGAAGACGGCGGAAATATCCACATAGGTCATTACGGCCAGAAGTTTCAGCCGTTCGATGGTGCCGACGCGATCGGCCAGGGCGCGCGCGGTGGCTGGGTCCGCCAGGTCGCGGCCTGTCATCACTTCAGAGAGCGCCAGGTGGTGCTCCACCAAGAACGCCACGGTTTCCTGCTCTTCTTTGGAAACCTGCATGCGCTGCATCGCGGTGCGCGCCCAAACGAGAGATACCTGGGAATGGTCTCCCGTGAAGGCGCCCTTACCCACGTCGTGATACAACAGCGCGAATACCAAGACCGCCGGATCGTCGATTTCCGAAAGCAGTGTCGCGAACCGCCCCCGGCCCGGATCGGTTTCCTCGCGCAAATTCTCCAGATGCTCGATGGTCACCAGTGTGTGTTCGTCCACCGTGTAGCGGTGATAGAAATCTCGCACCACCAGGCTTTGCACCGCCGCCCACTCGGGGAACAGAATCTGCAACAGACCAGTATTTTGCAGCAAGCGGAGCGCGCGCGCGGCGTGGGGCAACGGAAGGATCGCCTTCAGCGTCTTCCACGGCGGCCCCGGCTGCGCGCACCAGCGGGCAAACGCATCCCGGTTGGCCTCCAGACGCCGCTCGGTTTCCACCGCGGCGGGAACTCCATGCCGTCCGACGAACCCGGCTAAACGGAGGACGATTTCCGGGTCCGCCGCCAGCGCCGCCGGGTTGCGCAGAAACACGCGCTCACGGGAAACGGTGAATTCCGTGTTCGAAATTCGCGAACGAATGTCACGGAAGCTCTGCAGCAGGCTCCCCTCGCTCTTTTCGGCGGCGTCCAGATTGCGCGCCGCCTCGCGATAGATCTGCCGCGCCTGCGTGAAATACTCGCGGATCCACAGCTCCGGGGTCCTCTCCGGCGTGAAGGCTTGTTCGGCCACGCGATCCTGCAGTTCAAAGCTCAGCACGTTGGCATCGCGTCCCGCTTGATAATGCAGGAAGCAGCGCAGTGAAGTGACAAATGCCGCGGCCTTGTCCAACCGCGCCTCGCTCTTGTGCTCCGGCCGAAGCTTCGCGAGCCAACCGATGAAGTGAAGATCGCGCAAGCCGCCCGGCGTTTCCTTCACGTCCGGCTCCATGTGGAACAGCGTGTCGTGGAACTTGGTGTGGCGCTCGCGGGTCATCTCGCACAGCGCTTTGGCCAGCTTCTGCCCCTGCTTCGCCAGAAATCCGGGCATCTTGCTTTCCAGCTTCTGAAATACTTCCATGTCGCCGCTCAGGAAGCGCCGGTCCAGCAGGCTGATGCTCAACTCGATGTTGCCTTCATGCACCTGTACGCACTCGGCCACCGTGTGCACGGAATGGCTCAAGCGCAAGTCCGCGTCCCACAGCAACCGCATGAATTCCGACAGCGGCTCTTTGACCGCCGCGGCCAGTGGTTCTTGATCGATCAGGATGGTGATGTCGATATCGGAGTACGGAAACAATTCGCGGCGGCCATACCCCCCCACGGCCAGCATCGCCACCTGCTTGGGGAAGGCCGCGCCCAACGTGGCGCCGAACGCCTCCACCGTCATCCTGTCGATTACGTGCGTCAGTTCGGCGTGCACCGATGCGGCAATCCCATCGGCAAGAAACCGATCGCGAATGCGTTTCCAGGCGTCGCTGGCGTGCAGCTTCTGGAGACTCCCAGTCGATCCTACAATCCCCGTCATGGCAACTCCACACTCCAGTATGACGCATCGCCGTCTTTGTGGGATAGAACGTGACTGTATAGAGCCAATACAAATTACTTATATCTAAGTCGCTGATTGTGCGCAGGTTACAACGCATGGGTTGAATTCAAATTATTGATTGGCCACGCGTGCCGATGAGTCCGTAGAATACTGATAAGCCGACGTTACAAGTGCCTATCAAGAACGCATTTGTAACGGAGTGAGACTTCACCCTGGAGGGGTCCTGTGAAAAAAATATTTCTTCCTAGCATCACTTTGCTGGCGGCCTGCGCGGCTCTTGCGCAAACACCCGCACCGGCGCCTGCCCCGAGCGAACCGCCGAAGTTCGAGATCGGTCCCATCAAGATGAGCGGCACCGTGGACGGTTACTACAGCTTCAATAACAACCATCCGGCCAGCCGTATCAATACGCAGCACAACTTCGACGTCAGCGCGAATTCGTTCGACCTGAACTTCGCCAAAATGCGCCTGGAGATGGCGCCGGATCCGGTCGGCTTCCTCTTCGACTTTGGCTTCGGTACCGGTATGGAAGTCTTCAGCGCGAGCGAGCCGGGCAATCCGAACGTCGCCACGTTTGCCCGCACCAATGTGTACAGCAACTCCGTCGTGAGCAATACGTTCCTCAATCACGTGGCGCAGGTGTATTTGAGCGTGAAACCCAAGGGCTGGGGCGGTGTCCAGATGGATTTCGGAAAGTTCTACACGGCGGCGGGCGCGGAGCTCACTGAAACGTACTTGAACTGGAACTACTCCCGTGCCCTGTTGTATACCAACGGACCCTTCTATCACTTCGGCGCGCGCTTCACGGCGCCCATCGGGAGCCACTTCACGGGCGGCGTCCAACTGGTGAACGGCTGGAATAACGTATTCGACAACAACAGCGGCAAGACCCTTGGCCTCACCAGCGCGGTGACGTTCGGCAAAGTGGTGTGGGCCACCAACTATTACGTGGGTCCGGAGAACTCAGCGATCGACCCGGCCACGGCGAACTTCATCAACGGCGCAGGCAAAGGAATGCGTAATTACTTCGATACCAACGTGACGGTCACCGCCAACGACATGTTCGCGTTCTACGGCAACTATGCCTATGGCCGGAACAACATCCAGCCGGCGAATACGACGTCCGAGTGGCATGCGTTCGCCCTGGCCGGCAAGATTGGTGGGCGCAAGCTGTACTTCGCCCCTCGCTGGGAGATTTATAACGACGTCAATGGCTTCATCACCGGCACGCCGCAGAAGATCAAGGAGTTCACCGGGACGCTCAACTATGAGTTTGTACCCGGCATCATGACCAAGTTCGAATACCGGCGCGACTGGTCCGACGTGGCCTACTTCCCCACCGGCAGCGTAGGCGCCAAGAAGAACCAGGATACAGCACTGATCGGCCTGGTAATGTATTTCCCCTTGCCGAAGTAACATCCCCTTCCGGCATTCGATTACGGCGGCGCTTCGGTGCCGCCGTTTTTTTTAGGCGGCGGCTACTTCTTGAAGAACCACAGCCAGAAATATTGTTCGCCCGCGCCCACATGGAAGCGCAGGTCGAACCCTGTACGTTCCGCCATCCCGGCGGCCTGCTCCACCGAAAACGAAGCGCCCGTCCAGGTGTTGAGAGGGCCGCTATCCGATCCCGGAAACCCTTGCACCTGAAATTTGAACAGTGCGCCGGGCCGCAATAGGCGGTGAACTTCGCGGACGTAGTTTTCGGCGATTTCGCGGCTCGGGATGTGTTGGAAGACGATGAATGAGAATGCAAAATCGAACTCAAGCGGCGGAATCACTGCCAGATCGCACCCGTTGTTCCGATATACATGTGCGTTAGGCCGGCCGGAGAGTGCCTGACGGGCTAGTTCAATCATCTCCCCGCTGACGTCCACCGCGTGGACTTCGCCGAACAGATTCGCCAGCGCCCGGGTCAAACGTCCGGCGCCGCAGCCAATCTCGAGCACCCGCATCGACTTGGGGTCCCTGCCCTGGCAAACGTTACCCATGTCCGTAAGGATTTGTTCCGCGACCGCCTGTTCGCCGGATGCGTAGAATTCTGTGTCGCTCCACTTCTTTTGGCAGGTTGCGACGTAGTGCCGGGCGTTTTCGCGGGCGCGCGCATCCCAGTCCTTGCGCATGCGCCGGCGTTGCCACCACAGTCTTATCTTGCGGAACATCTTGGACTTAGGATCGCATGGCTCGCGCCGAGTCCAAGGCGTTAGAACGTCCACCGGGCGGGTCATCACCGAACGCGGCGCGGTGCGCTGAACCACGCGGCCCGCCTGCGCGGACGGCGCACTCCATCCGCGCGATACAATAGCAATAGAGATGCTTCGGAGAACCCACCGCGTCCGCGAGATTCAGCGGACCGTACTTACCAACGGAATGCGTGTCATCACCGAACGCATGCCCCACGTTCGCAGCATTTCCGCCGGCGTGTGGATCGGAACCGGGTCGCGCCAGGAAGCGCCGCATCAAAGCGGCATCTCCCACTTCATCGAGCACATGCTGTTCAAGGGCACCACCAACCGTTCCGCCGAGCAGATCGCCCGGTCGGTGGATTCCATCGGTGGCGGCCTGGATGCGTTCACCTCCAAGGAACTGATCAGCTATAACGTCAAGGTGCTGGATGAGCATCTCCCACAGGCCTTCGACATCGTCAGCGACCTGGTGCGCAACCCCTTGTTCGACAAAGGCGACATCGAAAAGGAAAAGGGCGTCATTCTGGAAGAATTGAAGATGGAAGTGGATAACCCCGAATACCTGATCCACGAAATCTTCTCGAGCAATTTCTGGAAAGGCAATGCGCTGGGCCAGCCCATCATCGGTACCCGGCGGACGATCCGCAGCTTCGATCGCGACACCATCGAGCGCTACTATCGCGATTACTATACGCCCAGGAACATCCTGGTGACCGCTGCCGGAAATCTCACGCACGGGCGGATGGTCCGTCTGGTGGAAAAGTACTTCGGCGATCTGAAGGCCCGCCCCGCGCCGAAAGCCGCTCCCTCTCCCAAGCCGCATGCGCCGTTGGTATTTCGCGAAAAGAACTCTTTGGAGCAGGCGCACGTATATGTAGGTGTGCCCTCCATTCCCATGCCCCACCGCGAGCGGTTCGCCAGTTATATCCTCAACGCGATTTTGGGAGGCGGGATGAGTTCCCGCCTGTTCCAGAATATTCGCGAGAAACAAGGCTTGGCCTACGCGGTGATGTCGGAGTTGACCATGTATCACGACGCCGGTTGCTTGGTGGTATACGCCGGCACGGCGCCAAAAAACATCGGCAAAGTTGTCGGCTGCGTAGTGGATGAGATGCAGCGGATGGCGGATCAACTGGTCACCGACGAAGAGCTTCGCCGCGCCAAGGATCACCTGAAGGGTTCCTTCGTGCTGGGCCTGGAATCCACGTCGAGCCGCATGGGCAACCTGGCTCGCCAGGAATTGTATTTCAAGCGCTTCTTTTCGATCGACGAGATGCTGAACAGCGTGGAACGCGTGGAAGCGGAAGAAGTGCGCAAGCTCGCGGTGCAGTTTTTCGATTCCAAGCAAATCGCCGTGGCTGCACTGGGGCGTCTGGAAGGTTTCCGCCTTCGCCGTGCGGATCTGGCGCGGTGACGGAACAGCGTACGGACCGAGGCGCGCGCCACCGCACCCGGACCGGAATCGATGGCCCCGCGCATGGCGTCGCGCGGCCAGTACAAACCCATCGCCGGCCCCACGGATTGCTCCGTGACATGAAATACGCCTTGATCGCGGCTCTCTTTGCGGTCGCTGCGCCGCTGGCCTCGGGCTTGGACACCGCGAAGCTCAAGCCCACCGGCTACGTCAACGATTTCGCCGGCGTCCTGACTCCCGGCGGGAAACAGGTCCTGGAAACCTACTGCGCGGACCTGGAACGCTTAACGGGCGCGCAGCTGGCCATCGCGCTGGTGGACTCGCTTGACGACGAACCGGTCGAAGACGTCGCCAACCGTCTTTACCGCGAGTGGGGCATCGGCAAGAAAGGCAGCGACGAAGGCGCGTTGATTTTGCTTTCCGTCCGCGACCGCAAGAGCCGCGCGGAAATCGGCTACGGGTTGGAACCCATCATCAACGACGGCGCGGCGGGCGGAATTCTGCGTGCCATCCGGCCCATTCTACGGCAAGGCAACTATGGCGGAGCTCTGTTGGCCGCGGTGGAACAGATCGGCGCGCGAATCGCGCAAGCCAAGGGTGTCGAATTGGGCGAGCCCACGCCGCCGGAGAGACGGTCCGGATCGCGCCCAAGTGGTTCCATTCCGTTTCCTCTCATCGCCATCGCAGTGCTCTTCCTGCTTTCCGCTTTCGGCCGGGGAGGACGGCGCGGTGGTGGCGGCGCGGGCAGCGTCCTCACGGGCATGCTGCTCGGCAGTATGCTGGGCCGCGGGATGGGCAACCGCGCCGGTTGGGGTGGCGGCGGCTTTGGCGGTTACGATGGAGGGTGGGGTGGTGGTGGCGGTGGTGGTTTTGGCGGCTTTGGCGGCGGAAGTTCCGGCGGCGGCGGCGCGTCCAGCGATTGGTAAACAAGTGATTGGTAAGCAAGCGATTGGTAAACATACATGAGCGAACTTAGCGAACTGACCGGCAAATTCGAGCGCGCTTTCAGCGGCCGCCTGGTATCGGTGATCCTGTACGGCTCGGCCGCCGCCGGCGATCATCACGAAAAGGCGTCCGATCTGAATGTCCTCTGCGTGGTCAAACAGATCACGCCGCGCGAACTGGGCGAAGCGGAACCCATTCTGAAGTGGTGGCGCGAGTTGGGCAATCCCTCGCCGTTGCTGATGAGCGAAGAGGAAGTTTACAACTCCGCCGACAGCTTCCCTATCGAATTTGGCGACATGAAGCGCAACCGCAAAGTGCTGTTCGGTTTCGATGTAATTGCCGACCAGGTGGTCCACCCCACGTACTATCGCGCGTACGTGGAAAGGGAACTTCGCGCCGGGTTATTTCGTCTGAGACAACAGGGGGCGCAGGCGCTTTCAAACCCCGTGTCTCTGCTGAAAGTGTGTCTCGCTTCCGTGTCCACATTTTGCGTGTTGGGCCGGCACGCATTGTTGCTGGCGGGCTTGGAGGCGCCGGCGGACCGCCGCGCCATGATCCGCATGCTGGGCGAAAAGCTTTCGATGGACACGCGCCCGTTTGATACGTTCCTGGATGTCCGCGAAGAAAAACCGGGCGTCGAAGCCACCAACATGGGTGAGTTGTTCGCGCTGTATCTGGAAGATATCCGCAAGATCGTCGAGTTCGTGAACGCGATGGAGGGAAAGAAATGAAAATCGTTCTAGTTGTCCTGGGAGTTTTGGTGCTGCTGGCGGTGGTGCTGGGAGGCAGCCTGATGGGCTCGCGCAATGAGCTGGTCCAGGGCCGCAACGCCGTGGATGGCGCATGGGCGCAGGTGGACGTGGTTCTGCAACGCCGCGCCGATATGATCCCGAATCTGGTAGAGACCGTGAAGGGCTTCGCCAAACAGGAACAAGAGGTGATCGCTTCGGTAGCCAACGCACGCGCGGCCCTGGGCGGCGCGCGCACGCCCGCCGATCGCATCGCCGCCAACAATCAGTTGGATGGAGCCCTATCGCGCCTGCTGGTGGTGGTGGAAAACTACCCAAACATAAAATCCAACGAGAATTTCATCCGCCTGCAGGACGAGCTCGCCGGCACGGAAAACCGCATCGCCGTCGAGCGCCGCAAGTACAATGAAACCGTCCAGGCCTATAACACCAACATCGAACTGTTCCCCAAGAACATCGCCGCGTCGCTATTCAACTTCCAACGCAACGATGCTTATTTCAAGGCGGATACAGCGGCGAAGGAAGTCCCGAAAGTGAAGTTTTAGAGAGTCGGATCGCCGCTGTGTTGAGCCGATGGCTGATCATGGCGATTCATCTGCGGTGAGGGCGCGAAAAGCGAGGCCCTGGTTTCGGACTGTACTGGAGTGCGCGGAGACTGCCCAAGCGGAACCTGCCGGCGCCAGTGACGTAAACCGGGTGGCGCCTCAAATCCCCTCGGCCACCGCGGCGCCATCCGAGCGCGGGTCCGACGCCGCGTAATTCACGCCGGTCCGTGAATCGTGCAGGATCGCCTGCCCTCGCCCCATCTCCTGCGAATACTCGGGCCGCATGACGATCAGGTGGCCCATCTCCGTGAGCTGCCGTAGTGTGCCTTCCGGTACGCGAGCCTCCATCGCCACCTCGCAGCCCGCCGGTTCGCCCTTGAAAAAGCGGGGAGCCTCCATCGCCTGCTGCAAGTTCATCCCATAATCCACCACGTTCGAAACGAACTGCGCATGGGCCAGCGGCTGGTTGGCTCCGCCCATGATGCCGAAACCCACGTGCAGATCGCCGCGCTCCATGAACCCGGGGATGATAGTGTGATGCGGGCGCTTGCCTCCCGCCAGCACATTCGGATGTCCGCGCTCCAGCGTGAACCCCGCGCCGCGATTTTGCAAAACGAAGCCCATTCCTTCGACGGCGATCGCCGAGCCGAAGCTTGAGTAGATGCTCTGAATCCAGCTTGCGATGTTGCCTTCCCGATCCACCACGGTGAGATAAACCGTGTCGCTCGAAGGCACCCTTGCCGCGGTCACTTCTCCGTTGGCCCGCGCCGGATCGATACGCGCCGCTCTCACCCGCGCGTGCTCTTTCGAAAGCAACGCCTTTACGGGTACTGCCGTCGCGCGTGGATCGCCGTTGTAGCGGTAGACATCGGCATAGGCCAGTTTCATCGCCTCAATGCGCTTGTGCATCTCGGCGGCGCTCAACGGACCTTCCGGATCCGCGGGCATGCTCTCCATGATATTCAGCATCTCCAGCGCGGCCATGCCCTGGCCGTTGGGAGGCAGCTCATACACGCGCCATCCCCGATAATCCGTCGAAATCGGCTCCACCCATTCCGGCGCGTACGACGACAGATCCTCCGCCGTCATCGTCCCGCCCAACTGGCGCGAAGTCTTCAGAATCGCCTCAGCGATCCGGCCTTCGTAAAACGCCCGGGCGCCTTCATCGGCAAGCGCCTCGTAGGCGTGCGCCAGATCGGAATTACGAAACAGATCCCCTTGCTGTCGCGGCGGCAAGCCTTCCGGCAGAAACACGCGCGCCGCTTCCGCCGATGCATGCAAACGCCCCACCGTGGAAGGCGCGGCCCACAGCTCCTGCACGATTTCTGAAACCGGAAACCCCCGCTTGGCATACGCTGCCGCGGAATCGAACAGCCTCGCCCACGGAAGTCTTCCGAAGCGCTCATGCATGCTAGCCCACCCGCCCACGGCTCCGGGCACCGTGACGGTGTGAATACCGGACTCCGGCATCACGTGCATTCCGGCCGCCGCCAGCAACTCCAGCGAAAGCCCGCGCGGCGCTGGCCCGGAAGCATTCAGGCCCGTGAGCTTTCCCGTCTTTGCTTCCCGATACAGAACGAATAGGTCGCCGCCGATTCCGTTCATCATCGGCTCCACTACGCCAAGCACGGCGTTGGCCGCGATGGCCGCGTCCGCCGCCGATCCGCCTTGTTCTAAAATACGCGCTCCCGCCCGGGACGCCAGCGCCTGGCTGGTGGCCACGATCCCCTGCTGCGAGATCACCATCGATCTGCCGTAATTTCGTCCGAATGGAGGTTGTACGCCCAGCACAGCCATTCAGCGTAGCAGAATGCCGCGACCCCACTTGTTGATTCCTGACCCAGGAATTCCTGGACGAAGCGACGGTGGATCATGCTATACGTAGGCCGGAACCGGCTCTCTGACGGTTGCGGCTCGGAACCCATAACGAGCCGCGACCGTCACCGGGCGGTCTACAGAATTGAGTGGCCGCGAGCTGCACCGCTCGCCAGAGGAAGGCGCGGAAGTCCCACGTGCTTCAATGCGCGTTAGGCCAGCGCGCGCTTCACGAAATCGAAGCACTTGCGTACTTCCGCGGCCGGGTCGAGTTGGCCCGGATACTCGTACTCGATGTAGGCCGGGATGGGCCACTTGGTTTCTTTGAGAAGCTGCAATACGGGTTTGATCGGCGTGTCGCCCTGGCCCCATTCCACGTTGGCGCCATCGTTCTTCTTACGATCCTTCAAATGCAGGTTCGTGATATTGGCGTGGTTTTCCTTGAAGAACGCCATGGCGTCGAAGTTGGCGGCGCTGAAGTGGCCGATGTCCAAGTTGATTTTGAAATACTTCGACATCGCCAATGCGGCGCGGAAGCTTTCCGGAGTGGCAAATTCATTGGGGTCCTTGAGGTTCGCATGATTGTGCATGGCAACCTGGATCTTGTGTTTTTCCGCGAACGGCGCCACTCGTTTCGCCACAGGCAAGGTGGTGGATGCGGTGATGATGCTCACACCCAGCGCCTTGGCGTCCTCGAACCCGCGGTCGATTTCAGCATCCGTGAAATCATCCTTGAAGCTAAGGTTGTATGCGTGGATCGTGATGCCGGCGGCGTCGAATTCCTTGCGCACGTTGCGAAAGTGATCCAGCGTAACCTCCATGCGCCACTTGCGCAGCTCGGCGCGCACATTCTGTGGCGTATCGGATTTCGCGGTGCTGGCCGGCTCCACGTGCGGTGAGAACAACTCACATTCAGCCAGGCCGTTTTCAGTCATTGCTTTGATCACCACGGGGTACCGGAAACGGCCAGTGAACGGCAGGGTCCGGTAGCTGTAGGTTTGCGTGCCGATGCGCACGCCACCCACCGTGGAATTCAGCTTCGCGGCAAAAGCGGCGCCGATGGGCAGGCTCGCCAGCGCTGCCTTCCCGAAGCCTCGTCTGGTGAATCGGTTCATAGAATGCGTTTCCCAACCTCCTCGTCTAGTCTACCCCCATTTTCGGGTGGAGCCCGCCGCCGCCGTCACGTGCGGCCGCCCGTGATTCGCCTCTTGAGCATATGGTGCGTACGGTCCGCACGCTTACGCATGGCGGCCCGGCGTTGGCTCCATTGCCGTGCTGGATTTCTACGCACGGCGCGCGGCCTGTCTTATGTGCCTGCCATGTGCGACAGACAGGCTCTGCGCCAGTGAGCTACTCTGGCGATGAGCGGCCGCGGCCGCCGTCCTGGCGCGAAACGCGCCGTCGAGATCGCCTGAGCGGGAGGAAATATGAAGCTTCTTGTGTTTGCGGCGGTCGCCGCGCTGCCCCTGTGTGCGCAGTATTCGGCAAAACGCGAGGGCGCCGTGGTGCGGCTGGAAGACGCAAGCCACCAAACGACACTCGCCGTTGCGCCGGCCATCGGCAACTTCGCGTTTGAGCTGAAGGTGAAGGGGCACCAGGTGCTGCGCTTTCCCTACGCGTCGCTCGAAGAGTTCCGCAAGACGCCCGGGTTGAATGGGCTCCCGTTCCTGGGCCCCTGGGCGAATCGCCTGGATGAGTTGGCCTTCTACGCCAACGGCAAGAGGTACGCCTTTGATATGACGCTCGGAAATATTCGCCCGGGCAACGCCATTCACGGGTTCCTTTCGTCCACCCCGGATTGGACCGTGATTGAGGCCAAGGCCGACGGCAAGTCCGCATGGGTGACCAGCCGGCTGGAATTCTATCGCCAACCCGCGTGGATGGCGCAGTTCCCGTTCGCGCACAGCATTGATATGACCTATAGGTTGGCGGATGGAGTGCTGGAAGTGGCCACCACCATCCGGAACATGAGCGCGGAGCCCATGCCGGTGGCCATCGGGTTCCATCCCTATTTCCAGTTAACCGATTCCAAGCGCGAAGACTGGACCGTGGGGGTGGGCGCCAAGACGCAGTGGCTGTTGTCGCCGGAGAAGCTCCCGACGGGCGAAACGCGGCCGATCGAAAAGCTGTTTTCGAATGCTCAGAACATCGCGCTCAAGGACCACGACCTGGACGATGTCTTCGGTGATCTAGTCCGCGATCCGGCGGGCCGCGCCACCATGTGGGTGAAGGGGAAAGCCCAGAAGCTGGAAGTGATCTTTGGGCCCAATTACAGGGCTGCGGTGATCTATTCGCCGTCTCCAGCGGCCGGCCCCGCCAACCCCACGCCCCAGCAAGTGAGGAACTTTATCTGCTTTGAGCCGATGGCCGGCATCACCAACGCGCTCAACATGGCGCATAAGGGAACCTACAAAGAACTGCAATCGATCGCCGCCGGAGGAACCTGGAGCGAGAGCTTCTGGGTTCACCCGAGCGGATTCTGAGTTGCGAACGGAAGCCCGATGTAGCCGGGTGGCGTGCGTGGTGCTGCGGCGTTCACCCTGGAGTCCATTGCATTGCGCTGCCGATGCACACCGGTACTGCCGTACCCTGCCCCGGGAAGTACCTTAAGTCTATGCCCTACGGGGTGGTGCCATATCACTTAGGCGCGTTCGATCCTGACGCGCTCCGGGATATTCTGATCTCACCATGCGACTACAAAAACTTCTTGCAGTAACAACAACTCTTGCAATGCTTCTCGCGGCGGCGCCGGCCAAGCCAGCCCCAACCCTTGACTATTCATGTTCACCCGGCGCGGGCACTTGTTACGAGGGCTTCGTCAACTTCGTCGGCGCCAACCTTCCGCGCGACGTCGACGTTGTGATCGATAGCGATGTCGGTAATCCCATCAGGATGATCGCCCATCGTGGAGACCTGACGTTCCAGCTGACATTCACGCTGCCAATATTGGTGACAAGCGAATCGCACATCGTGGACATTTATGACGGCGGCGGGAAAAACGCAGGGGCGCTTCTCGATAGCACTTCCTTCACCACGGTGCCGGTGCTGCCGTAAGGCACGCCAATCCGAGCAGCACCGGTGTCGACTTCGCGGCCAGCGCGCACACTGCGGGAACCGGCTTCATGGGGCGTGTTTGTAGACGCACCTCCCGGAAGCCGGCCGCTGGCCGGTCTGTGCCGTTGTCTGGCTGGTGGCTCCCCGGTTGTACGGCTGCCCAGCGATGACAGCCCGGCCCCCCGTTTCAGGACGCGGTGAATCTCTGCTGCTGCCGCCAGTATTCGCATTCCGCGAGGCCGGCAACCTGAGGCGCCGCTCAGGAAGCCATACGAGGGAATCTTGCCGGAAGTTCGCCTCAGGCAGAGGCTTGAGGGGCTCACGCCCGGGGAACACGTTCAGGGTGTGCTGGTTACGCGCTGGCCTTGGCGGCGCGGGCGGGATAGTGTTCCAGCAGCCATCTCTCGATTTTCTCTTTTTGAGGGGCTACGACCACGCGCTGCCACCGAACGACGCCCGTGCGTTCGCTGTATTCCGCCATTACGTAGGAACCCTCGTTCAGGACCTCGATCAACCCATCGGTCTTGGTGCGTTTGAATTGATATGCGGCGACGGCAGCGTGCTCTTTTTTCATCTGGTACCAGCATAGCAGCTATTCCCGAAACCCGCTGGGACAGTGCTTTTTATTGACTTTTAGCGCGGTTTGTAGGCCACCGCATCGATCTCCACGCGCATGGCCGCCTGAAAGAACTTCGCCTCCACGGTGGTGCGCGCCGGTTTGATGGCGCCAAAGAACTCTGTATAGACTTCGTTCATCTTGGGGAACTCGCTCACGTCTCTCAAAAACACCGAGCACTTCACCACATCCTCCAGCGCCGCGCCGCAATCCGCGAGTATTTTGGCGAGATTCGTGAGAGTCAACCGCGTTTCGTGCTGGACGTCGCCGAAGGAATACTTGTCGTCTTCGCCCACCGGACCCAGGCCGCTGACAAAGATGAAATCGCCCGCGCGGACCGCCGATGAATACGGCCCGCGAGGCGTGGGTGCCCCCTGATGCAAAATCCGTTCTATGCTCATTCGCTGTTACTCGGGCTTCTTCCGGCGCGGACGGCGTGATCCGCCGCCACCCCCGCCACCCTTCGGTCCGGCCGCTCGTGGAACGCGCTTGCGGACCGGCGCTCGTTTGGCCTTGACGGGCGGAGGGTTCGGCTCGAAGATGGTGGGCTGGCCTTCCACGTAGGGCTGAGGTTCGTATTCCTCTTCCTCTTCAACTTCCTGCGCCACCACTTCCGGTTCGGGCTGCGGCGGCTCGGCGGGCGGATAGAATTCCGCGCCCATGTACACCAGCATGATGCCTTGTTCCTGGTGCGGCTCCAAGCGCACCACCATCTTGTCCTGGGCGTAATTCAGAAATTCCACGAACTCCTGGAACCCGTAGGCCGTGGTGTCGAAGCTGGGTTGCTCTTCCTTGAACCAAGCGGCCAGGTCCTCCGCTGTGGAGCCATTTTCGAGATCCAAACGATGGTTTTCAAGCACATCGCGCAGCGGCGGCAGCAGGTCTTCGTGCTTGAGCGCGGGATGCTCCGGCTTGGTGGCCGTTCCCTTACGCTCGATAACGTAGCGTCCGCCGGAGCCGGAGACATTGACCATCTCGGCTTTCTTCAACTTCTCGACGAAGTCCGAAAAACTTCCCGCCCCGTACGCCCGTTCACTGAACGCGGAATCCAGTTGGAGCATAGTGGATTTCAGCAACCCAAGCTGGGGCTGCACGCCGCGGCGTTCCAGCACCTGGAGCGCGCGTTCCACCAGCGGCAGCACCTGTTCCAGATCGAGCGGCGCGGGACGCGGGCGCCGTTCGCCACGCTCTCCACCGCGTTCCCCGCCACGCTCTCCGCCACGTTCTCCACCGCGGTCGCCGCGACCACCCCGATCGCCGCCCCGGTCCCCGCGCGGGCGGTGCTCGCCTGGCAACTGCACCTGCTGAACTCCGGCCGGCAGATCCGGCAGCAGCGATTCAAAGCTGATGAACTCGTTGCAATTCTGCTGAAGAATGGTCGACGTAAAAGCCTTGCCGCCCACGATGAACACGGTCTTGCCGTATTCCTTCAGTTTGTTCACCAGCGGAATGAAGTCGCTGTCTCCGCTGACGATGGCGAACGCATTCACGTGTTGATGAGTGAACGCCATCTCCAGCGCGTCCAGCGCAAGGTTGATGTCGGCCCCGTTCTTGTCGCCGCGCGGCGAAGGAATCCGCTGGACCATCTGGACCGCGTTTTCCGCCATTTGCCGCGTGGCGCCGTCCTGGCGTCCCCAGTTCGCGTAGGCGAATTTGGCCACCAGGTCTCCGCGCTCCTTGAGCGCGTCTAAGACGAACGCCACGTCGAAATCCCGCCGCAGCGTCGTTTTTAATCCGATCTCGATGTTGTCGTAATCGACGAACACCGCGATATTCAATTTTTCTTGCATTCTTGCTCCTATGCGCGCGAGCTCTTGCTGCGCGTGATCGCGGGAATTTCCGCCGGCGGAGTTTTCATTAGGCCGGCTGTTTCACCGCGTTGCGGATGAATTCCACGATCCCCTCCAGCGGCGCGCCGGGCTGAAAGACTTCAGCCACGCCTTGACGCTTGAGCGCGGCGGCGTCCTCATCCGGGACTATGCCGCCTACGACGACGACCACATCGGTCATCCCTTTTTGCTTCAGCAATTCCATCACCCGTGGCACGATGGCATCGTGCGCTCCAGACAAGATGGACAGGCCAATCACCTGGACGTCTTCCTGAAGCGCGGCGGTCACGACCATTTCCGGGGTTTGGTGGAGTCCGGTATAGACCACCTCCATCCCCGCGTCGCGTAACGCCTGGGCGATCACCTTGGCCCCGCGGTCATGCCCGTCCAGGCCAGGTTTCGCCACCAGTACACGGATTTTCGAATCCATACAAAAGGTGCGGATCGTTTGTTCACTACTTAATAAGCACGCCGCGCGGGCCTTTCTGGCACGGGCGGTGCACTTGACCTAAGTATAGAACGAAACGCCCGGACATGGGGTCTCGGGTCGCGGGAACCAGCCGCACGGGGCGTTTCTGTTCCGCCGGACTTAGGCCTTCTTCTTCCGGGCGATGATCTCATCCAGTTGTTCGGCGTCCGTATCGGTGCGGAGCTGCACCCAGATGGGCAGGTGGTCGGACATCTCGTAAGTGAATGCCTGCTTGGCGGGCGGGTCTTTTACATAGAGAGTCTTGATCGATTTCTCGTCGATGAAGTAATCCAGCACGCCGCCGCTCTCCGTGACGCCCGTGGTGAACGCCGGGTAATGCAGAATCTGATCGTAGCGCTTGTTCTTTTCCAGATTTGAGCCAAGGTCCTGCTTGGCGATGGCCTTCACCATTTGCAGGCCCTTTGCCGAAACGGCCTGGTAGAGCGGCGATTGAAGCGAAGGGATATTGAAGTCGCCGAGCACGATGATGTCTTTGTCCCAGCCGTGTTTCTCCTTCGCGCGGTGGTCCACCCAATCGGCGATCAAGGAGAGTTCGGTAATGCGGGTCTTCTCGTTATCGCCCCAGCGGACGTGCGTGCTCAGCAGGATGAAATCGAAGTCTCCGGCTTGAAACGACGCCAGGAACGGGCTGCGCCAGAAATCGATTGTGGAGAGGTACTCGCCCGCCGCGTTCTTCGTGCGCGGAGCGCCCGCCTCCGCCGCCAAGCCTGTAAACCGCGCGGCGCGCTCATCGTACACGTAGGCCAGCCGTTCGCGGTTGCCGCCGGCGTCCACATCGTAGTCGGAAAAGATCGCACGCCAGGTGGGTCCCAGGTATTCGAGCACGGTGTGCAGCTCTTCCAGATTGTCGCGCAGCTCAACGATGCACACCAGATC